>JAJZXF010000125.1 GCA_021802485.1 Actinomycetes bacterium
AGATCCCGGCGAGGGGTGGAAGGTCGCTACGACGACGCTTGCTCACGAAAGGGGAACGAACCCCCGCCAACTCGTTATCCATATGCAGCTCCTCGAGGAGCTACTTCACCTCGCATCAGAGCAACAAGCATTCGACGACTGGCACCTCAGCCAGCGGCTCGCGCAGGCATATGTGGAGGTACGCCTTTTCCAGCTCCACAACTGGCGCTCGCTTTCGCGCCTTGCACGGGGTGAGTCACCGGGTCCTGAGGGCAGCCTGCTCAAGCTGTACTGGAGCGAGATGTCGAAGCGCCTTCATTCCACCGCGATGGCAATCCTGGATCTCGACGGATCATCGGCATTGTGGGGCCACGGTCGCGACCTGAAAGCGGGCGATAGCACAAGCGACGCGTGGCAACGATCCTGGCTGTATTATCAGGCGGCGTCGATATTTGCCGGGACAAATGAGATACAGCGCAACGTGATAGGCGAACGAGTCCTGGGCCTTCCACGCGACGCACCAGTACCCCAAGCGGATGCGACTCGAGCAGAGCAGAGCAAGAAAGGAGCCGCGAGGCGGTGAGCGACGACATCGTCATCTACGAGGTTGATGGGCCCGTGGCTACCATCACCATGAACCGGCCAGCGGTGGCAAACGCTCAGGATTCCCGGCTGATAGATGAGCTTGATGCGGCCTTCAATGCCGCTGATATTAACGACTCAGTCCGCGTCGTGATTCTCGCAGGGGCCGGACGCCATTTCAGCTCCGGCCATGACCTCAAGGCGCTTGTAGGTGAGGCTGAGCCGGATTCCTGGCGCACGATGCGAGAAACCCCAGAAGGAAAGTTCCATCACGAGCGGGTCATGTACTACGAGCGCTGCAAAAGGATCCATGACTTCCGCAAGCCGACAATCGCTGCGGTCCATGGCAGCTGCGTTGCCGCTGGGCTGATGCTTGCCTGCATGTGCGACCTGATCGTCGCTGCAGATGATGCTCGCTTCTCGAACCCGGTCCTCCGCATGACCGGCGCAGGCGTCGAACTGCTCGTAGAACCCTGGGAGATCGGAATACGCAAGGCAAAGGAGTTCCTCCTCACCTCCCAAACCCTGGACGCAGCGGAGGCATGGCGCCTAGGGCTTGTGAACCGCGTCGTTCCTGCAGGGGAGCTCATGGAGAGGACACGCCAGCTCGCAGAGGAGATAGCCCTCGTCCCGCCGGTAACCGCCCAGGTGGTCAAAGAGTCCATCAACCATGCAGCAGACCTCATGGGTAAGTCCGACTCTTGGCGCTACCACTTCATGGCCCACCAGTGGGCTCACAACACGAAAACGGCCCTGGACGCTCTCGAACGACGTAAACAACAACGTTCGATGAAAGAGGTCTTCGCAGACCGCGATAGAGGCGACACCGAGGGACCAGCCAGACCCAAGCCAGCAGCAACTGATGGCGCCAGCTGACCTATCTACTGGAAGCAACGAGGATTGGCTCCCTCTCGCCGGGCTACGAGTCATCGATGTCGGCACACGGATATCAGCCCCCTTCTGCGCAGGACTCCTCGGGGAGCTGGGCGCAGAGGTTATCAAGGTGGAACTCCCGGCCGGCGGCGACTTCATGCGCACCATTGGGCCATTCGTACCCGACCCAGACGACCCGAACGGTCCCGGCTACTCCCTGTTCTGGTCGGTGGAGGGCCGTGGGCGCAAGGGGGCAACGTGCGACCTCAGGACCACCGAGGGCCAAGATCTCTTCCGCAGGCTGGCCGGGGTATCCGACGTGGTGTGCGAAAACTTCCGACCGGGGACGATGGAGTCCTGGCACCTCGGGCCGGATGACCTCGACAAGAGTCTCGTATACGTCCGCATCAGCGTCTTCGGCCAGGACGGGCCATACTCGCAACGACCTGGCCTTGACAGGATGGGTATCGCTTACGGAGGGTTGCTGCACCTCACCGGCTATCCTGACCGGCCGCCAGTACGCCCAGGGGTGACTATCTCGGACTACCTAACTGGGGTGTTCGCGGCTACGGGCGCATTGGCTGCGCTCTATGCGCGAGATGCCTCCGGCTCCGGTGCCGATAGCGATCAGGGTGGCGAGCGGGCTCACGCAACAGAGCGTGGGGCAGTAATCGACGCCCCTTTGTACGCAAGCGTGCTGAGAGTGCTCGAGTGGACCGTTGCAGGATACGATCGCCTCGGGATAGTCCGCGCTCGTGAGGGGAACCGGCTCGCGACCTCAGCCCCTATCGATAACTACCCGAGTGCGGACGGTCGCTACGTGTGTATCGTTGCAGGCTCGGATGCAAACTTTGCCCGCCTGTGCTCAGCAATGGGGAGGCCGGAGCTCACCGGCGACCCCCGTTTCCGAACACTTTCAGATCGCGCATCACGTGCAGACGAAATCAACTCCACGGTCGCATCTTGGACCATGTCACTCGATGCGAGCGAGATAGAGCAGGCCTGCATCGCAGCAGGCGTACCAGTAGCACGGGCATACTCAGCAGCAGACATAGCCTCCGACCCCCACTTCGAAGCCCGCGGTGACCTTGTGGAAGTCGATGACCCAGTCGCGGGACCGGTCCTCCAGCAAGCACCGTTTCCGCGCCTTAGAGGAAAACGCCCGGCCGCTCCCCGAGGTGCACCACGACTTGGCGAGCACAACCACTACGTCTGGTGCGATCTCGCAGGGCTGAGCGAAGATGAGCTCGCAGAGCTCATCGATGCAGGTGTCGTCTGAGCGCTCGTGCACGCTAGCGCATCGGAGAAAGCTTCTTGACGCGTTGACTCCTCCTTGCTCCAGGGCTACCATCGCAAACAGCTGAGGGAGCGCTGCGCGATCAGTTGTCGCCGAAACCTACCGGTTGTCCGGCCACCGTTACCCAAGCGGCTGTTCCCATCTCGTACTCTCGGACCGCGCGAGAGGCGACGGCCGTGCGTGTGTGCGCGTCCGGGTCAATGATCCGAACCGGGCTCACACCGCCTGATTTCGATCACGTCGCATGGGTAAAGGTCCAGCTTCGCGGCAGCGGAGCTCTCCCTGCAGACAAGCGCAAGCTTCCCATAGGAGTCAACGAGCAACCCCACCTCGCCAGCTGCAAGATCAGCAAACACACGAACCAGGCGCGTCACGACCACTCCAGGTGCCTCGCGTCCATCGCATTTCCCATGCGAAGGCCCCCTTGGGCCATGTTGTTGCAAAGCCCCGCGGCCAAAGCACTTCACGGCCCTGACCACCAGCTCATCACCCGCTTCGCGAGCCGCGCGCTCTTTGGCGTCAGAGCTGATCGCAAGGGCTGCAACTAGATCGGACATAGAAGCTGCAAGCTGCAAATTCCCGAACCTATCCTCCCAGAGAACCTCCGCTCTCAGCACACCGCCCCCCAACTCGAGAACCGCGCGCTGACTTTGCACCAGCTCCACTGGGTCAACGCTACGACCGAGAGTGTCGAGGGAAGCTCCATTTGCTATGAGCGCAACCGCAGGAGCGAAGACGTCGCGCCCGTCAAACGTGGGGCCAAGCTCAGCTGCATAACCTCCCGCTTGGGTTTGCAGCGCCTTCGCATCCAGCTCGACAACTCGGCCAGGCCCCCCAAGCACGTGGGCTGCAGGGAGAAGGAGACCGTTGTCCGGGCCAACAAGGACCGAGGAGCCATCACCTCGCGCCCCAGCTCGTGCTTCCACCTCGATTGCAATCCCACGACGCAAGGTCCCAACGCCCGGATCAACCACCGCCAGGAAGACACCAGGGGCAACGAACGCAGCTGCACGCTCAAGCATCCGGGTGCCTGCGATGACGTCACACGGCGCTATCTCGTGGCTCAGATCGATCACCACTGCATGAACGGACTCGCGCGCCAGCACCGCCTTCACTACGCCTACAAACTCATCCTTCAGGCCGTAGTCCGACAGAAAGAACACGCGCTCGTAACTCATCGGTGAATCACAGCATGCCCACCCCAGCCGTGTCGCCGCCGCGGCTCGCTTGGGAAGCTGAGCGTTTCACAGGCGCGCCCTTATACCTCGCAACCATCAAGCCAGCTGCTCAGCCGGCTTTCGTGTACCGATCGGACAGGTACTTGTCTATGTCGTCTTCACGGACGCGAAACGACCTTCCAACCCTGACCGCGGGAAGATCGCCGGTCTTGATCAACCGATACACCGTCATGTTCGACACACGCAAGATCTCCGAAACCTCATTGACTGTGAGAAACGGAGCCCGCGAGATCGGCGTGCTCTTCGTTGCCTCTGTTTTCTTAGTGGTATCCATCCTAGGGGATCACTCCTCTCCGCCACTTAGAATTGTACGCCAATGTGGCAGGTGTTGGAAAGAGCGCAAGGAGAGTGCTCCGTCTACCACGTCGGAATTGCGTACCCACGAACGGAACTGGAGATTACGCCTCCGCGCGCATATGGCCCAGCACCATGTGAGCCTCTGGAGCGCCTCACTCCGGAGCGGGCTCGCGACCCAGCTCCGCCGAACGATCTCGAGCAGCCAACACTGCCTCCACGATTGCGGAGCGGACTGATCGGAGCTCCAAGACCCGCAATCCCGCAGCCGTCGTGCCACCCGGCGAGGTAACGTCGTCGCGGAGCTTCTCGGGTCCGTCCGGCAATTCGAGCAGCATCCTCCCAGCACCGTTGATGGTGTGGAACGCGAGGTTGCAACTTACGTCGCGCGACAAACCGGCTGCTATCCCAGCATCCACCATTGCCTGCGCTAAGAGGAACACATACGCCGGCCCGGAACCAGACAGCCCGGTGACCGCGTCGATCATCCCCTCGGGAACCCTCACCACCTCGCCAACTGCTCCGAGTATCGACTCCGCCCATGAAAGGTCGGAATCGCTGGCATACCTGCCAGGAGCGATGGCCGAAATCCCGCTTCGCACCAGGGCGGGGGTGTTTGGCATGGCCCTCACAACCGGGACCGAAGCACCGATCCAGCCCTCCAGCAGGCTCGTGGTCACACCTGCGACTATCGAAAGGAACCGCCGTGGCGCGAAGGGCGCCAGAGCGACACACGCGGCCTTCGTGTCTTTGGGCTTCACAGCGAGGACCACGTCCAGCGAGCCCTTGCCTACGTCCGAAGCACCCGCAGCCGCGGCGACATCATCCAGCACCACTAAGCGGGGGTGGCGTGCCATAAGCAAGCTTCGAGCCCGCTCGCTCGGCTCCACCACTGCCATCGTTCCCGCTATGTCACTGATCTTAGAAGACAGCGAAATGAGCCCCCCTGCGAGCGCACCGCCCATCCGGCCACCACCAACGATCAAGAGCCGAGCCCCGGCCATCAACGGTTTCCCTTCATCCGCATTGGACCAGGCGCTCCGACGAAACGCTACGGTAGGTGGCAGATAAGCGTGAAGCTGCTGCAGACCACGAGTACTCCCGTGCACGGAGCGACGCATCGTTCGCCATCTGAGCGCCGAGCAGTCGATCTGACAGCAGTGCCTGAGCCCGTGAGGCCACATCACGCGCCAACGCCTCTGGTGAGCGCATTCGAAGCTGCGCTCCAGCTACATGAGAGCCACATTCAAACACGTCAACCAGGAAACCGGTCCGACCATCGTCCACGAGGGTCTGGAGCCCGCCGACAGCGGTCGCGATCACCGGGGTACCACAGGCAGCAGCCTCGAGTGCCACTAAACCGAAGGACTCCGTATGGCTCGGGACGAGGCATACGTCCGCGGCCCGGTAGTAAGTGGACAGTAGCTCGTGAGATTGCGGTGGGACGAACACCACTCTGTGCTCGATCCCCAACCTGGTCACCAAGGCCCGTATGCGAAGCATCTCAGCATCTCCTTCCGGACCACTCGGCCCGCCTACGATCACCAGCTTCGCCGAAGGGAACCCGCGAAGCAGACTCATGCTCCGAACTGCGATGTCCACCCCTTTCAGCGGCTCTATACGCCCGACGAACAGCAGCATCGGGCCATCGAAGTTCATGCCGAGAGCGCTGCGGGCCTGGGGACGGTAGCCGGGAGAGAAGAAAGCATGGTCTACCCCCGGCGTGACCACCGCCACTCGTGACGGATCGACGCCGCAAAGCGAGACCAGCTGGTCCGCTTCCACATCACAGCTGGCGAGCACGGCATCGGAGCACGAGGCGACGAGATCCTCCGCACCTTCGCGCAGGACACCTCCTGAACCGCTAGCGCCTGCGCCCGGCTGGAGCGACATAGCCTTGACCCTTGCCAATGTATGAAACGTCGATACAAGCGGGATGCCCATCTCATGCTTGATCACGTGGCCCGCTAGGCCCGACAGCCAATAGTTGGCGTGCACCACCTCCGGCGGCATGAGCGTACCGTTGCCCACACCAACCTCGATCAGCGTCAGAACACCTTCGGTGAACTCATCCACGAGACCAGGCAGCTCCCGCTTGGCGACCGGCGCCAGCGGACCTGCGGGGACGTGATGCACCCTCAGCCCGGGCTCCACCACGATAGTGGCCGGCAACGATTCGGACCACGCGCGGGTGTACACCTCGCACTCCATCCCCGAGCGCGCGAGCCTGGATGAGAGCTCCCGGATATAAACGTTCATCCCGCCGCTGTCACCAGCGCCCGGCTGGATGAACGGGGACGTGTGCATGGACAGGATCACAAGGCTGTGCACCTCGACAAGTCTAGGAGACTCCTGAAGTAGAAGTGCCTCGGCGGCCCAGAGGGCCGCTGGATAGCGTGGAGAACGCCCGACAGGGGTTATGGGAAGCTGTCGGGGAACCGATACTGTCGTTTCGCCCCTCGAATCCCGATGTCCCCTGTCCTTTTCA
>JAJZXF010000025.1 GCA_021802485.1 Actinomycetes bacterium
TGCCAACGATTGGGGCGTTCAGCGGCTTAGCGCCCATCGAGCCATGGAACGCGGCGTCGCCAAAGCTGAAGATGCCTCCGTCAGATGCTACGAACCAGTAGCCACCTCCGTCCGGAGTGCCCGCCATGCCAACGATTGGGGCGTTCAGCGGCTTAGCGCCCATCGAGCCATAGAACTTCGCGTCGCCAAAGCTGAAGATGCCTCCGTCAGATGCTACGAACCAGTAGCCACCTCCGTCCGGAGTGCCCGCCATGCCAACGATTGGGGCGTTCAGCGGCTTAGCGCCCATCGAGCCATGGAACGCGGCGTCGCCAAAGCTGAAGATGCCTCCGTCAGATGCTACGAACCAGTAGCCTGCGGGCTTAGGGGTGACGTATGCGAACGTGATGCCCACTGGCCCTCCACCGTCGGGGATTGTCGTGGTGTCAACGCTCGGTGTTGACGCGTTCAGGTGTACCACGAAGATCTGGCCGCTGTCCTGGCCAGCCACAAGCGCGGTCGCTCCGTCAGGCGTGATTGCCACGCCTCCTGGATGCGAATCTCCAACCGCGAACGTGCTCGAGATACCCGGCGTCCCGGCCGCGAGGTTGATCAAGCTCACCTGCCCGCCGTTAAACGGGTCCTCCCACGACACCACGGCGGTGTTCCCGTCGGGAGTGATCGCAACAAAATGTGCAAGACCTTCGTCCGACGCGTTCAGCTGGAGATCGAACACTGAGCCTTTCGCAAGATCGACCACGTCTACCTCAGGACTTCCCCCGCATGCAACGACAGCAGTGCCCCCTTGGGGAGAGACTGCGATGCCGTTCGGCATGCATTGGCCATTCTTGCTCGGAAGGGCTATCCGCGCACCAACCACGCCGGAACTCAAAGTTATAGGTACCAAGTAGCCGCTCTGCACGGTCACGTATGCAGTCGCGCTATCCGGCGAGATCGCCACGAACTCCGGAGCGGTGCCGGGAGTTGCAGACGCCAGTGAGATCGTGCTCGACACCGGCGTCCTAGCGGACAGGTCGATCTCCGTGATCGAATCGCCATCGTAGTTGGTCGCGACTGCAACCTTTCCGTTGGGAGCAACAGCAACACCGAACGGCATCGGACCAGCCTGCACGGCGCCTGAGAGTGAAGATGTTGCGGTATCGATCGTGTCGACCGCGTTACCCGGATTATTGCTACAGCACTTGGTAGTTGCTGCAACGAAAACAGTCGACCCGTTTGGTGAGGCCGCAATGCCAACTGGATTAGTGTCAAAACCAAGGTAGATCTCCGGACGCAGGTCGAACTCTGACGGATTCGGTATCTCGATCGGAAGAACTGAGTCGCTACCGTGATTTGATACGAATGCGGTCAAGATCGGAGTTGCACCATGGGCTACCCGCGCATGAAACGCCTTGCCAGCGAAGGCCGCAGTCGCGGGTGCCACCACACCGAAGCCGGCCGTGAGCGCGAATAGCGCACCAACAGCAACTCCAGTTGCACCACGCCGGCCATAGCCGACAAGCAACCTGAGAAGTTGCACAGGTGATTTCGCAGGGAATGCGAACGGAACCATCGGGGTACTCATGACGCTCCTCCATTTTCTAACTATACTTATCCCATTTACAAGATAAGCTTGCACCGTGACCTTGGAGCATAATCGAAAAAGGTGTCTTGCGTCACTTGAAAAACCGGCACCGCCGGCACCCCTAGATGCAGGGCAGTCAGGGGTCCTTTAGCCAGACAGCCCCATCATGACCGTCTTGATCTCAGTAAACGCCTCTATGCCTGCCGAGCCCCCTTCACGACCAACTCCGGACTGCTTGTATCCACCGAAGGGCGCGTTCGGCATAATTGCATAGTCGTTGATCCCCACGGTTCCAGCACGAAGGGCCCGCGCCACTCTCCAGGCCCGAGCGCCGTTATTGGTATAGACGCCGGCAGCGAGCCCGTAATCAGTGTCATTTGCAATCTTGATCGCATCATCTTCGTCTGCAAAGGGAATCGCAGCGAGAACCGGGCCGAATATCTCCTCTTGAGCGACGCTCATGGAGTTATCCACATCCGCAAAGAGCGTCGGGTTCACGTAGTTACCCAACGCAAGGTCCCCTCCGGGCCTGTCGCCACCACATACCAGGTGAGCCCCCTGTTCGACGCCAGCTTCGATGAAGCCCATCACCTTCTCAACCTGGCGCGCGCTGACCAAGGGAGCCGACGTGACTGAAGGGTCGAATGGGTCACCATAGGTGGCCATGGACGCCATAGATGCTGCCTTCTCCACGAACTCGTCGTAGATCGAGCGCTCCACTAGAGCACGCGTCTGGCAGGCACAGCCTTGGCCGGAAAGTCCGATCGTGACCATGCCCATGGCAACCATGCCCGCGAGGTCCAGGCTGTCCACGTCGGCAAAAAATATGCTCGGGCTCTTGCCACCAAGCTCCAACGAGACCCGCTTCAAGCCCTTCCCGCTGGCTTGGAGAATGCGCTCGCCGACCAACCTGCTCCCAGTAAATGTGACCTTATCAACCAGAGGGTGGGTGATGAGGGCCTCCCCAGTAGGCGTTCCGGGTCCAGGCACGAGGTTGAACACCCCTTCAGGGATACCTGCTTCAGCGACCAGGCTCGCAAAGCGCACCGAGCTGAGCGAGGCCAGCTCTGATGGCTTGAGCACGACCGTGCAACCTGCTGCGAGTGCGGGGGCAACCTTCTGCGCAAGCAGCATCAACGGAGCGTTCCAGGGGATTATTGCCGCCACAACGCCAACCGGCTCTCTGAGCGTAAGAACCTGCATATCGTTGCCTGTATAGGTGGGGAGGGTCTCTCCTTTGATCTTGTCCACCCAACCCGCATGATGGTCAAAGATGTCCGCGGCGATCTCGGAAGAGACAGCATAGTAGGAGCTGAAAGAGACTGGCATGCCATTCTCTAGCGTCTGGAGCTGGTTCAACTCGTCCCCATGAGCAGCTACGAGCTCCGCCAAACGCTGGATAGCAACGCGGCGCTCCTTTGCCTTTGCACGGGGCCACGGACCCTCGTCAAAAGCACGCCTCGCGGCCTTTACCGCGAGATCAACGTCTTCCTCGCTGCCTATTGCCAACTCCGTGATCACCTCGTTTGTGACCGGGCTCACGTGCTCCCAGATCCGACCGTCAGAGGAGTCGCGCCACTCCCCGTCAATATAGAGTTGGCCGCGACCTACATTGAGTTTGTCGCGGTATGAGAGCATGCTAAGCGCCATTTGCTACCTCACTCGATCATAAAGTCCGTCGATTATGTATTGGTGATCCGTACACCACAGACACTGTACAGCCCTGACTCTACAGCCCGACCTCACTGCGAATCGATCTCGCACCGAGAAAGGCGATCATCTGGGTACACGCGAGACGGGGGCTCTGGCCTGCTCGCAAAGCGCGATGACCACGCTAGATACGGCCGCGATGGCATCGGAAGTCACCTGCTCAACAACAGGCATCCCGCGAGCGGCCCGCCGCCAGCTGCGACCACTGCGATCTCAGGCGGCGCGGGAACCTGCCGGTCGCCTGCCTCTTGCCAAAGCTGCAAGCAGGCTTCGTGAAGGAAGCCGTAGCCATGAAGACGGCCGCCAGAGAGCTGACCGCCGTTGGTGTTTAATGGAAGCGAGCCGGACCTCGAAATAACGCTCCTGTCCTCCACGAAGGCCCCTCCTTCTCCCCTTTCACAAAACCCGAGCGCCTCAAGCCACGCGAGCGCGAGAAAGCTGAAGCCGTCGTAGACCTCGGCCAGATCTACATCGACAGGGGCCAGTTCTGTCCGCGACCACATCATCGCAGCAGCGTCACGCATAGCCATTGTCGTGAAGTCGTCCCACTGATCCCACGACGGCCTGCCGCGTATAGCGGTGCCAACCGCCTCAATCCGTACAGGCGGCTTCTTCAGATCACGCGCCGAATCTGCCCGTGACACGATGACAGCGGTGGATCCATCTGCCGGGACGTCGCAATCGTACAAGCACAACGGCGTTGATATCATCCGTGAGTCGAGGTAATCCTCCAACGTAAGCGGATCGCGGTAGATCGCCTTGGGATTGAGAGCAGCGTTCGCCCGCTCGGTCAATGCTATACAGGCCAACTGCTCACGAGTCGTGCCGTACTCATGGAAGTGGCGCATCGCATAGAGCGCAGCCCAGTTGGCAGCCGACGGCGCTCCGAAGGGGAGCAACCATTCGAGGAATCCGCTTGCTCTGTATGAAGAGCCTCCCCCGCGGCCACCGCCTGACGCCACGACGCTCGCACGTCCAGAGTCGCCCTGAGCGGAGGCCTCCCACACGGTTCTGAAGCAGAGCACATGGTTCGCGTAGCCGGTTGCGACCGCAGCGCATGCCGTGATCACCGAGCCAAGCTGACCAGGGTTCTCCGGGCCTCCGTTGTACCAGCTCAGATCGAGGCGTAACGCGTCCTGAACCTCGGTTACTCCAACTCCGGAAAAGCCAGGAGGGAAGTCCATGTTCCCCGGGTACGTAGCTATGCCGTCTATGTCGGAGCGATCCAGGCCAGCATCCTCGATCGCATCCAGGCAAGCGTCAAGGGTCAGATCCAGCGCTGGCCGGTACAGCCGGCGCCCCACATCGGACTGACCTATGCCGGAAATAACAGCATGTCGCTCAAGAATCGCCTTCATAGCTCACCTCTCGTTGGCGTCACTTTCACTCCAAGCGCTCGGGTATCAGCATCCCGAAAACCGCGGTTGGCTGCATCAGCATGCTCGCCTTGCAATGTGCCAACACGATCGCGAGCCGCATCGATGGACGACGGCCGAAAAACCGGGATCCAGACGACCTCACCACGCTCCTCGTAACGCTGGAAGGTAACCTCAACCGCCATCCCGATATGCACCTCGTCGGGATCGCATCCGACAATGTTGCTCAGGAGCCGAAGTCCCACCTGGTCGTCCAGCTCCACCAGCGCTATCACGTAAGGAGGGTCAAAGCCCGGTATCCATGGCTGGTGGTTGACCGTCCAGGTGTATACGCGGCCCGTTCCGCTGACCGGTTGCTGGTCCAAGTCCTTAGAAAGGCACATCGGACAGCGCGGAGAGGGCGGGTGCAGGACAAAACCGCATGCCTTGCAGCGCAGCAACCTGAGCAGACCGTCTGATCCCGAGGTCCAAAAGAAGTCATTCTGGCCAGCGACCAGCCGGGGAAGAATGCGAAAAGGAAGGTTCTCGGATCCAGGTACGCTATCCGGCGACACTACGGTCTCCACAACGATCCGACGACACCGTTTCCCAGGGCGGCATCAGACCACCGCGTCAAAGGCGCGTGCAACGGCCCACTCACTCGGTCGGGTCAACACGCATCGGTGTCTCAGGCGCTGTAAGTCCAGCCCCAACAGTACCTTCATCAGAACCCGGACTAGCTGCCTCAGAACCGAGCGCCGCGGCTTGGCCCGCTCTGGTCTCACCACCTTGGGCCGCAGGTTCCTGACCTTTATTGAAACCCTTGCGTGCGGCTGGCAACGCAGCAACAGCAGGAAGCAAGCCAAATGCTGGTTCGGTCAAGAGGATCGAACCAAGGATCTCCTCCCACGACGCCCCAACCTCAGCGGCCAGCATCGCATGCCGTTCGATACCTTCCGGATTCCTTAGGATAACGGTACATACCATGCGTATGAGCTCGTGAGTCTTTCGATCGGGAGAACGAAGGGAGTCTATTTGGGAGAGCCACGCGCTCTGGGCTTCCTGCAGATTGGGTACGAGTTCGTGAAGATGCCGGTCAAACGGGTACGGCCACTCGAGATAAGTCTCGGCTGGCTGCCCACCGCGCTCGTCCAGGCCCTCAGGCACGCGAGGGCAGCTCCGCAGTAGCCTCACCGATCACTTTCGCCTCACCTTCAGCGTTCGAAAGAGTGCACTCCAGATCCACAAGGTTCGTGCCATTCTCACTTCTCTTGGCCAAGACGACGATCTTGGTCGTGAACACCTCCCCTGGCCAGGTCTGTTTCGCAAAACGGACCTTGTAGCGCCGCAGGGCACCCTTTCCCACGTAGTTGGTCAGCGCCGTAGCGAGAATGCCTGCCGAGAACATCCCGTGGCCGAATACACTTGGCAGACCCGCCTCCTTCGCAGCAACCTCGTCGTGATGCATCGGGTTGAAGTCACCAGATGCACCTGCGTACATGACGAGATCCGTTCGACCTAGCTCGTGGGTCAACACAGGGGCCTCGTCGCCTTCCTTCACGTCCTCATAGAACACTTCCAACTCCTTACGATCCTCCGTCACAACAAGCTCCCGCCCTCCACCTCCAGCTACCGACAATAGCGGGAGAACACAGCCCGATGCCTGCCCGAGCATTGCGCGATCACAATGCAGCAAGGATTACAAAGCGCTGTGAAAGCGCGCAAGCCTTCGATGAGCGACCGGTTAAGCTGGTCTACAACAACCCTAGTGACCTCCACTGGTGCCGGACGCAGCAAAGGAACCATCAATCAGACCAAGTCCTGAATTTGCATGGGGCCTTGCAACAGTTATACCGGTCCACATCGGCACTCGGACAGTTGTTCCGTTTAACGTTTAAGAAGATGACCCAAGGAGCACGAATTTCATGAAGGCAGCAGAGTTCTCTGTAACCTGGGACTACAGGTGCCCATTTGCACGAAATGCGAACGAGCATATCCTCACTGCGCTTCAAGGAGGCGCTGAGTGGGATGTCACGTTCATCCCCTTCTGCCTGGATCAGGCACATGTGGACGAGGGCGAAAAGGACGTATGGGGTAATGAGTCCATGACCCATAACCTGCTCGCCGGACAGGTGGGTATCGTTGTCCGGGACCGCGTCCCCGAGCAATTCCCGAAGGTTCATCTTTCTATCTTCCGAGCTCGTCACGACGAAAGTCTCGACCTGCGCGACAAGGATGTACTGCGCTCCAGGCTGGACGCCTGCGGCGTTGATCCCAACATGGTGTTCGCCAATATCGAGGACGGATGGCCCCTTGAGGTGTACCGCAAGGAGCATGAGGCCGCTGTCGAAAACCATTCCGTGTTCGGAGTGCCTACCTTTATAGTCGGTGACCAGGCCGCTTTCGTACGCCTAATGACAAGGCCCGAGGGTGATTCCGACACCGCTCGTGCGGTAATCGAAAACGTCCTTGGCACCATGGCGCTCCATCCGGAGCTAAACGAGTTCAAACACACATCCATCGACTTCTGAGCGCTTGCGCCTCAGATGATCAGTCGCTGCGAGTTCTCCGCGCTCGCGAACGAGCAAGAGGCGATTAGTCAGGCTTTGCGAACCTTCTGGATGCAATCACGAGGACGACCGCTCCAAGGATCGCCACAAGGCCCAACTCCAGACCCACCGGCAGCCTCCATCCGTTCCAGGTCATCCCACCACCTAAGAATCTCCTAGTCTGAGCACTGATCGCCATATGGGCGAGCACAGCACGACGCATTGGATCGACCGCGTAGCTCAGCGGATCCACCTTGGTGAGGAACGCAAGCCACTGCGGCAGGTTACTCAACGGAAAGAGCGCTCCAGATAGGAAGAACATTGGCAGCACAAAAAACTGCATTACTACCTGGAATGACTCGACCTGGGTGATCCTCGCGGCGAGCATGAGCCCGAAGGCTGTAAGCATGAATGCCGCGAGTGCCATCTCCCCCACCAATGTGAGTAGCAGTAATGGCGAGTACGGGACATGAACGAGGCCCGCCAAAGCAAGCATCAGCAGTCCCTGCAACGTCGCCACTGTCGCTCCGCCAATGCACTTGCCTACTATGATCGCCCCTCTTCGCACCGGAGCTACGAGCATCTCGCGCAAGAAACCAAACTCTCGGTCCCACACGATCGACACCGCAGAGAATATCGCAGTGAACAATATGGTCATTCCCACCACGCCCGGGAACATGAACGTGCGGAAGTCGATTCCGGCACCCAAGGCGACGCCATGAACAGAACCCTGCTTAGATACCATCGACGCGAGCCCTGTCCCGAGAACAAAAAGAAACAATACCGGCTGAGCGAGCGAGGTCACGATTCGCAAGCGATTGCGAAAGAACCTAATTAACTCCCTTCGCCAGACAACCAGCGCAGCGCGAGCATCGTCTCTCAACTCGCCCCCAGCAATCCGGACGGCAGCTACCTCGAGCACACCACCCGCATCGAACGCACCTGACGAAGGCCCAGGCGACACGGGAGCGCCCGATCGCGGGAGCGCCTGCGCGGCTTGCAAGGCCGGAGGGGACCCGCCGGCTCCCGGTCCCACTCGGCGTTCATTGTCGATCGTCACCGGATCGACCCTCTGGTTTCGCTTGAGACGCCTGGTCACCTCGACCTCATCGCTCGCATCCACGGGCGGGTCGCGTTCACCTCGGATGTAGACGCTTCCGCGTCCCGTATCGTCCTTCCCGTGAAGGTCATGAAGACGTCATCAAGTGTTGGCCGGGAAACGCTCACCGACAAGACTGGCACGCCTAGCTCGCCGAAGAGACGTGGAACGAACTCCGCGCCGTTCGCGACACGGATCGTGACCGCCCCCTCGATCACAGTTGGCTCGAGACCGAATCGAGCTCTCAGAGCGCCCACAACCTGGTCCTGGTCTTGTGCCCGGAGTTCAATACGATCCAGCCCCACCTCTGCCTTCAGGGCCTCCGGCGTGCCCATTGCAACGATCTCACCACCATCGATGATCCCTATGCGATCGCAGTGCTCCGCCTCGTCCATGTAATGGGTCGTAAGAAAGATGGTAACGGCCTCCCTGCGCCGGAGCTGCTCTATGTACTCCCAAATATGCGCTCGCGTCTGGGGGTCGAGGCCAACCGTCGGCTCATCAAGAAATAGGACCCTCGGGGAATGCAGAAGGCCCCTAGCGATCTCGAGGCGCCGCTTCATCCCTCCGGAGAAGGTCCTCACCAGTCCAGACCTGCGGTCCCAGAGACCAACCATCTCAAGTACCTGGTGGAGCCGAACGGCAACGATGTCCTTTGGTACACCGTACAGATCAGCATGAAAACGCAAGTTCTCCTCGGCTGTCAAGTACTCATCGAGCGTAACGTCCTGGAACACCAGACCGATCCTGCGTCGCACTTCAAGCCGCTCCCGGACAACGTCGTGACCTGAAACCCGAGCGACGCCGGACGATGGCTCGGTAAGCGTGCAGAGCATTGATATCGTCGTCGACTTACCAGCACCGTTGGGCCCAAGGAAGCCGAACGTCTCACCAACTGCAACCTCAAAGCTCACCCCGCGGACGGCTTCGATATCGCCATAGCTCTTTCGCAGATCCCTCACCTCAATGGAGGGGGGCACGCGATCACTGATCCCATCTGGCCCATCAGCGACTGCCCTGGGCATCACCTCAGCTCAGTGACTTTGCGCGCAGCTAGGGCTGCTTGTGGATTCTCGCTCATCTCCCAGCAGTATCTCGCATCGGAGTGGTGCTCGACAAAGCATGGCAAGATATACCACCATGGATATCGCTCCCACGACTCATCCCTCCGTTACCAGCACCGTCCACGCAAACCCCAAAGTCGCAGTAGTCATTGGTAGCGACTCTGATGCTTCAGTCATGCGCGAGACCCTTGACGTCCTCGCCGAATTCGAGGTGCCAGCAGAGTTTCGCGTGCTCTCCGCACACCGCACGCCTGATGACACCGCGGCCTTTGGTCGGGAAGCCGCTGATCGCGGAATCCAGGTAATAGTGGCAGCAGCGGGTGGCGCGGCGCACCTCGCCGGTGTCATCGCAGCCATGACCACCCTACCCGTGATCGGCGTACCGATGGCCCATTCAGCCCTTGGCGGCATTGACTCACTCCTGTCCACCGTCCAGATGCCAGGAGGCATACCAGTCGCCACCGTTGCAATTGGGGGCGCTCGCAATGCTGCGCTGCTTGCACTCAGGATCCTCGCCCTTTCCGACAAGCGCCTTGAAACTGTCTTGACTGCCTACCAGGATTCTCTCGCTGCGCAGACAAGGGAGAAGGACGCCGCTCTCAGAAGTACTATGTCACCATCTGGCAATAACGACTCGCTGGCGGCTCGGTAATCTAGATGCGAGAAGCCACTTACATGCCGGCATGCTGGCATGTAAGATCACCTGTTGGAGAAGAGATGCAGCGCGACTACATCCCGGTTGACCGGGACCCCCTTCTCTTCCAAGCGCTCGAGAACATCAGAGCCCTTTGATGTCCAAAACACCACCGGAGGCTCGGCTGATGCAACCTGGAACCGCACACCCTTGATCTCTGTCGATATAGGCGCTCGTACCGCATCTGCACTGGAAAGCTCAGCAAACGTCGCCTCCCAGGTGGGGATCCCCACTCGCAGCACCCTGAGACTCGGACCAGCCCTGATACCCCACTCGAAGAGCTGAAGACGGGCGAAGGGCCCCGCTACACTCGACACACCGGATCGACAGGGCCAGCGAAGACCTCCAAGAAAGTTAGTCGGTTGCACATCTGAAGACCCACTCGCATCCTCGGGGATCGCTCGGCGCCTCCCCGGTCGGCTGAACCATCGGTAGAACAGCACCGCCGCGATTATCACAACCACAACCCAGATACTCCACAACAGCAGGTGCATGCGATATCACTCTAAGCGCGAGATGCCGCGATCGTCCACGTTACGAAGACACAGCCTCGTTGCAGCCAGGGAATCGCCAGCGCAACAGCGAGGTCGAGCGAACTAACGACGCCGCCCCATCAAGACCGAACTCCTCCGCATGTCGGGCAAAATCCCCCCACTGGTGGGAGTTCAGCGCCACATGATGAGCAATACCGTGCCACCGGTTGCTGCGGAGCCTGCTCGGTAGGCGCAGCCTGGGGAACCACCGGTTGCTGCGGAGCCTGCTGCGTAGGCGCAGCCTGGGGAACCACCGGTTGCTGCGGAGCCTGCTGCGTAGGCGCAGCCTGGGGAGCGTACGAAGGCGCGGTTGGCTGTGCCCACTGGCCCGGCGGTGTCCCTGCCTGGACGGAGGGCGCGGCGCCAGGCACCGGGGCGACCGGAAATCCCGGCTGCGTTCCAGCAAGCATCGTGCCAGCCGCGGCTGCGGGCTTCCTGCGCCCGCGAAGCACCAACAACCCACCCAAGGTAGCGCCACCGAGAACCACCACGGCTATGACAACAATGAGAAGCAGCCATGGGAAGCTGGGGGTTTGATCCTTGCCTTGCGCTATTGCGGTCTGGGAGTTGCTGATCAAATCTCCGACGTATGGCTGGTTCGGATAGAGGTTCTTCACCTCCTGGAACAGGGGGACGGCCCGCTTATAGTAATGGCGGTAGTAATCAACGAGTGCTGTGTCGTATGTGCTGGTCGTGATGCTTGCCGATGGGTGAATGTTTGATCGGTCAAGGAACTCACGTACGATACTTACTGGAATAGCGAAGTTCTGGCCTGGAATCTGCGAGCCGTTCTGGTCTATGGCGCCCGTGACCAGGACCGCGACTGCATGGCCATTTGAGTCGAGTATCGGGCTGCCAGAACTACCTGGACTTGCTGGCGTCTGAACCTGAAAGATCGGCATGTCCGTATTGGCTGCGTTTTTCTTGGCCGTCAGAGGACCCTCCGTCATCGTGGGTATGACCTGAGAACTCGGAGACTCGAGCGAATCGAACGTAGATGCTGCTGGGTAGCCCACCAGGTACAGGTTGTCACCCTCATTTACGCTCGAGTCATGGCCGAGCGGGATGGTAGGCATGTTGCTCTGACCCTCCGCCTTCAAGATGGCGACGTCCTGGCCGGGATAAGGAGAGCCTTTAGCTATAACGCTCACGCTGATTGGGTGCGTGCCCTTCCCAATCCCAGTAACTGCTGTCCCGAGTTGGGCTGTGACCGAACTTGTGAGGTTGGTAACGCTGAGATTGTCGGCAAAAAACACCGAGACTGCATCGGTAAGCTTCGCGATCTGGCTGCTTGTCGGAGTCAAACCACTGCTAGCGAGGCCCTGAGAAATCCCAGCGGCTGCCTTCTGATCAAGCACACTTAGAGCATGCTTTGCGAACGCATTCTTGATGTCAGCCTGCGCTGGATCGACCACATGATCAGCGGTGACCATATAGCCATCGGGGGTAACGACCCAGCCGGTCCCGATGCTGACGATGCTGGACTGCTGGGTTTCCACCTGACCGCTCGGCACCAGGTAAGTCAACGGACTGGCGTCAACCGCGTCAGCGAATGCATTGAGAATGCTCGTATTGTCGCTTCCGATCTGGCCACTCGCGACCTCTTGGATCAACTGTGCCTTCAAGTTGGCCACCGCCGCCTGGTCCATGGTCGGAACCGGGACACTAAGCGAAGCTGAAAACGTCGCCTGGACAAGCTGAACCCCTGGCTGGGTCTCCGCCGCTATCAATGTTCCGGTCGATACCTCCGAAGCGCTGATAGCGGTGGCGCTTTGCGCTGAAAGCCCGACGGCTACGAACACACTCAGAGAGCATGCGATAAGGAAATACCCGCAAAGCGACTTGCGAACGAACCGGATGCACCGCAGACGCATCGCAGGCCTGCCTCTACCGTCACGTGTCCCAGTGCAAAACATGCACCCCACCATCCTTTCCAAGCTCCCCGCCTCACTACGAAGAACCACAAGGCGGGCCATACACTCCGCCGATGACTATATCACGACCCAGCAATTGGGGCAGGTTTGGGTTGAAACAGCCCAAGATTTACACAAGTCAGGCCCTGACATCAGCGGACGTCTGTCCTGAAAAGCGCACTGACCCGAGCACTCGCGCACATCAGGACATAGCTCGGTTAGGATCACTACGTGATCTCCGAGCAGTTTCGCGTACGCACGAACAGCGCTCTCATCACAGATATCACTAAGGACGTAGTCCAATTCTGTGAGGGTCGCGGCTCCGGGCTACTGCACATCTTCGCCCCTCATGCAACCGCAGGTATCGCACTCATGGAAATCGGCTCGGGCTCAGAGCAGGACCTCGCGGAAGCACTGAGTCGCCTCCTGCCGCGAGACAACCGGTACACACATCAGCATGGTTCTGCAGGGCACGGCGCAGACCATCTTCTCCCTACGCTGCTGGCGCCGTTCGCGATCCTCGCCGTCATCGACTCAGCGCCCGTGCTCGGCACCTGGCAAAGCGTAGTCGTTGTAGACACGAACCAGGACCGTCCCGACCGGACGGTTCGCTTCACATTCATGACCGATGAAAGCTGACCGACAAACGACGAAAGTGGGAAACATCCTCACCCCTCTCCTTGGGCCCGCGCACGCTCGATCGCTCAACAGCAGCCCTGTTCGAGATGCGCTGCGACTTGCGCCGGAGTGCGTTGACACCTCTCTTGCCTGTGCGGTTGTTCTCCCGAGCAGGCAAAGATGATCGAAAGCCACAGCCCGGTTACCGGAGAGTCCCTCGGGCTGGTGCCGGAGATGGACGCCGAAGAGGTGGCTGTAGCAATTGCCCGCGCGCGCGGCGCTGCTCGTTCCTGGTCGCAGCTCAGCATCGAAGAGCGTTGTCAACAGCTACGCCGTGCGCGCGATGCGATGCTTGAAAGCGCAGATGACCTTGTCGACCTGATCTGTGCGGAGACCGGAAAGACGCGTGTTGAAGCATGGACCAGCGAATTGCTTGTGACCGCAGAGCTGATTGAGTACTACCTCAAGCACGCAGGCAGGATCCTCGCTGCGCGAAGGGTCGGATCTGGCACATTGAAGACCAAGAGGGCCTGGAAACGCTACTCCCCACTCGGCGTCATCGGGGTCATAAGCCCCTGGAACTATCCATTCTCACTTACGATGACCCCAGTCGTGACCGCACTCTTTGCCGGAAACGCAGTCGTGCTAAAGCCAAGCGAGGTGACACCGCTGGTCGGTTGCGCAGCATCACGGACGTTCGAAGCCACGGACCATCCCGACATCGTACAGGTAGTCACAGGCGGCGCATCAACTGGCCAGGCCCTCGTTTCTGGCGATGTGGACAAGATCTCCTTCACGGGTTCGGTCTCCACTGGCCGCCTGGTAGCCATGGCTGCCGCCCAGAACCTCACGCCAGTGCTCCTCGAGCTTGGCGGCAAGGATCCCATGATCATCTGCGAGGATGCTGATCTGGACCGGGCGGCCAACGCGGCCGTCTGGGGAGCCTTCACGAACGCGGGCCAGACATGTATCTCGGTAGAACGCGTCTACGCTGTCGAGTCAATATGCGACCAATTCGTTGCTCGGGTGACCGAGCGCGCTCGCGAAGTGATCCCTGGGAAACATATGGGATCGATGACGTTTGCCCCGCAGCTGGACGTGGTGCGGCGCCACCTTGACGATGCGCTGTCGAAGGGGGCAAGGGTTCTCCTGGGCGGGCACCAGGCAGAAGGCCTCTCTGGTATGTTCTTCGAGCCCACCGTCGTTGTGGATGTCGACCACACGATGGCGATAATGACCGAGGAGACCTTCGGACCGATCCTATGCATTATGAAGGTCCCCGATGACACCGCGGCGCTCGACGCGGCCAACGACTCTCGCTACGGGTTATCTGCAAGCGTCTTCACACGCTCAGCCGAACGTCGCGACCGCATTGTTCGCGATATTGCCGCAGGCAGCATCTGCGTGAACGACTGCCTCGCGAACTACGCGATCCCGTCACTTCCCTTCGGCGGCGTAAAGATGTCCGGAACCGGGCGGTCACATGGCCCAGAGGGCCTTTACGAGTTCTCGGCGACCAAGTCCGTGTCTGAAGACATCACCGGCCTCAGAGCTGATCCGCTATGGTTCCCTCCGCGACGTGCATTTGAGGCCGCGTCAAAGCGTTTCCTGCAGTCTCGCTACCACAGCAGCCTGCGCCAGCGTCTTCGCGGGCTGATTCTGGGCTCAACCCGCCACCGCCAACATGGCTAGAGTCGATAACCGCCACCCACCAACACATCTACGCGTGCACTCTGAGCATGAGAATACTCCCGCGGATGCGTTGGTGGACCGGTACTAGCGGGATAAGCGCGGGTACAATCTCTGAGCGCGTTGCGAGCCATAGCGGACACCTCGAAAAGCAGTCTACGGCTCTTCAAGATACTCTCGCAGCGGTTGCGCGAGCATTGGATGGCGCAACTTGGCAAGCGTTTTTAGCTCGATCTGGCGTATCCGTTCGCGCGTCACCCCAAGCTCCCGACCAACCTCGTCGAGAGTCCGGATCTGCCCGTCGTCGAGACCAAAGCGCATCCGGACGACCTCCTGTTCCCGCTCTCCAAGGCCTTCGAGGGCCTTGCGCACCGCTTTGTTCAACATCACCCTCGTTGCCGCGTCCGCGGGTACGATCGCCCCTCGATCCTCGATCATGTCGGACAGAACTAGCTCTTCATCGCCTACGGGTTGCTCCAGCGAGATGGTGTCCAGGCTCACGCGCTGAAGCTCGCGCACTCTGTCCACTGGGACCTCCATACGCAACGCAATCTCTTCCACGGTAGCCTCACGGCCTAGCTCTTGGAGCAACTGGCGCTGGACATGCACGACCTTGTTAATAGTGTCGACCATGTGAACAGGTATTCGGATGGTCCTCGCCTGATCGGCGATGGCACGCGTAATTGCTTGACGGATCCACCAGGTCGCGTAGGTCGAGAACTTGAAACCCTTCGTGTAGTCGAACCGCTCTACCGCACGCATCAATCCAATGTTCCCCTCCTGGATCAGATCCAAGAAGGCAAGCCCTCGATTCCGATAGCGCTTGGCAATCGAGACGACAAGCCGCAAGTTTGCCTCTATCAAGAGATCCTTCGCCTCTTGCCCTCGGCGCACCAAAGCCTCGTCATGCCTCACCTGTGCGGGGTTCATGTAGACAGCCTCCGCGTATTCCGAGTCCCCATTCGCTTCGTCAACGACAATGCCTGCTGGCGGGCTCCATCCTCGATCAGCGCCTTGGACACCGCCTGTCGCATCATCACTACCGCTGGCAGCGGCAGGATCCTCTTCGCCCTCAACAGGCGTTTGCTCTTCTCCAGCACGTCCCCCCGACCAGCCATGGTCCCCCACCGCGAGGCGCTCTGAAGCCTTGATCCCGTCTGCAATGCACTTAGCCAAGCTGGCCTCCGCCTTCGCATCGAGGAGCCGCACCCTCCCGATCTCGTGTAGGTACGCATGAACCGAGTCCACGCCTGCCGACGAGGAAGTACCTCCTTGGGCCGCAGTCCGCTGCGCTGTCTTCGAGCGCGCCGCACGGCGCCTCGCGGGCTGTCTTGCACCCTTCATCTGCTGAACTACGACCACGTCTTTACTGGTCCCAGAAGCTTCGTTAGTCGATCCCGGGCTGACTACCGGCTCATCGTCTTGGAGATCGACCGCCTCGTCCGCTATGGCAATGCCCGCATCCTCGACCCGGGCAAGCACCGTTTCAATAAGGTCGTTGTTGAGTTCTAAGCGCTCCAGAAGGGGCATCAGATCATCGAGCGAGACAATTCCCCGCTCACGACCGCTGAGAAGGAGCTGGGAAAACTCCTTTTCTGGAAACTCGTCCGCAGATGCAGACGTGTCCTCCACCTCGGTCATTAATCCTCCTCGCCATCCTCTCGTGCTACCAACCAGGCTAGCAACAGGTCACGGGTCATACCTGCATTGTCAGAATCATAGAGTTCCTCGATTGACAGCCTCACCTGAGCTGCGACGGCTGCAACCTCATCGAAACTGGCTTCAGAAGATCGGGCTTCAGCTTCCAGCTCGACCAGAGCCTTGCGCGCCCCCGCCTCCACTAGGCGGGTCAGGACATCCTCCGCGCTCGCTGAGGGCTCCTCAACGACCAGCCTCCTCAGTAGATCAGCGACAGCAGGCGCCGCGGTGTCCGCGGCCTCGCGCACATCGCGATGGGCAACCAGTGCCCGGAATGCGTCACGCTGGATCCCTGGGGGAAACAAGACCGCCTCCAGACGATTGATCATCTCCCCGCGACGGTGAACTACCAGCCGGAGGGCTTCCATCACAACCGCACTGGCTCTTTCCGGCCGCCTCACAGGTGCACGGTCCGAAGGACGAGTTGCGCTTCTGGTCGGCCGCATGTCTCGCTGCACTGGAGCAAACGACCCTTCTTGAGCGCCACCGTTCTCAGCAGTGTTTGCGACGGTCCTCATCGCAATGCCCGACTTGGCGCTCCCTTGGCTCCCGTTACGCCGCGGATCTGCGAACCTTTGCTTTCGTGCCAAGCGCTCACGCAAGTCTGCCGGTTCCATCCTGCAGTGATCAGCAATTGCCATTACGTACTGATCGCGCACAAGATCACTCGGATGGCCAGCAACCACGCCTAAGGCCACCTCTGCAGCCTTCGCTCGTCCCTCAGCGGAATGCAGATCCGCTCCCGAGAGCGCCTGATCCACCCGAACCGCGAGCAGCGGTCTAGCAGTCTCAACAGCCCGTCGGAGCGTATCGGGGTCCCTCGCAGCAAGATCCCCGGGGTCTGAGCCCGACGGCAACACCGCAACCCTAATATCCAGATCGTTGAGGCGCTCCCACTCGTAAACGCGCTCCATTCCCGAACGGCCCGCTGCGTCAGCGTCGTAGGCGAAGACTACGCGAGGGGCGAACCTCGCCAAGAGCTTGAGATGATCCTCGGTAAGAGAAGTTCCACACGTAGCAACCGCTCGCCGCAAGCCGACCTGGAAAAAACCTATGACATCTGTGTAGCCCTCGCAGACGATCACCTCGCCCGCCCGCACTGCCTCGTCCTTCGCCCAATTGAGACCGTAAAGGGTACGCCGCTTCGAATAGATCGCGGTCTCGGGAGAGTTCTTGTACTTTGGCTCGTCGCGGTTCCCACGAACTCTCCGGGTCGCTGGATTCCGCAGATCTTCGCTGGGCTGGGTGCCAGAGCGACCGCTCGCATTCAGGCCAACCGCTCTGTGGTCCACCGCGGGCGCTGGAGTGCGAGGAGCCTCCGGCAACACCCGACCACCCATTGCGACTGCTCTTCCCACCGGGTCGAAGATCGGAAACACTATACGCCCTGAGAACGCGTCTTGCTTCTTGCCAATACGATTGACAAAGCCAAGTCCTGTTGCGAGAAGGACCTGCTCTGGAAGGTCCAGCGAACTGCAAAGCGCATCCCAAGACTCCGGCGCCCAACCGAGCTGGAAGAAACGCACGATGTCGGCGTCGTAGCCCCGCGATCTCAGATAGGCCCGCGCCCTAGCTGCATCAGGCGCTGACTGGAGCCTCGCGTGATACCAGGCAACTGCAGCGCTCATAGCCTCAAGTAGCTCTTGGCGGCCTCGCTCTCGAGGTCCCACATGAACCTCCTCGTAGCGCAACACGACGCCTGCCCTGTCCGCCAACGCCTCGACCGCCTCCTGGAAGTCCAGTCCCTCCGTCTCCCGGACAAAAGTGATCGCATCCCCCGACGCCTGGCATCCAAAGCAGTAGTAAAGGCCCTCCTCGGCATTCACGCTGAATGATGGCGTCTTCTCCGAGTGGAAAGGACACAGGCCAACCCACCTGCGGCCCTGGCGTTTCAATGCCGCGCGCTCCCCGATCAGCTCCACAAGATCGACCGCTTCCCTGACCCGGACGATATCTTCTTGAAGAATCGGCATCACCTGGACCGTACCGCGCACGCTTCCAAGAGGCGACCTCGCTCTGTAACAAGCTGGTGAAGTGTGCGATGTGGACCGTGAAGTTCGCAAGATGAACTGGAGTACACCCGGGAGCATCAGGCCCTCGGGCGTACCTCCGTATCAGAGCGACCCGCCCTCGCTCGCTATGTTTAGGAGCGCCTGAGCAGCGGCTAAGCGCGCGACAGGAACCCTGTAGGGAGAGCAACTCACGTAGTCAACGCCCGCGGAAGCAAAGAATGCGATCGACGCGGGGTCCCCACCGTGTTCACCGCACACGCCGATCTTCATCTCAGACCGTGTTTGCCTGCCGCGTTCAACTGCAATGCGCACCAGCTCTCCGACTCCGTCCACGTCGATCGTCTCAAACGGGTTCCGTGGAAGAAGACCGAGGTCGAGATAGCGGCTCATCATTCTCCCTTCGACATCGTCGCGGCTGAACCCGAAGGTCATCTGGGTCAGATCATTCGTTCCAAAGGAGAAGAACTCTGCATCGCAAGCTATGCTTCCAGCCTGCAACGCTGCCCGCGGCGTCTCGATCATCGTCCCAATCATCACCGTGCCAGCAAGCCCAGCCTGCTCGGGATTCTCGCCAGCACTTGGCTGCGCATCTTGCCTGCCTGAAGCAGCGAAACCCATATCGACCAGTACGTTCTCGACCCACGAACGCGCGAGCGACATCTCCGCTGCGGTGACGACCAACGGGATCATCACCTCGACCCTTGGATTCCCACCCCGCGAAAGCCGGTCCTCGACAGCCCTCATCAGTGCCCTCACCTGCATCGCGTACAGCTCCGGCTTCACCACTGCGAGCCGCACACCCCTGATCCCGAGCATTGGGTTTTCCTCATGCCAAGATCGCGCTGCCTCGTAGACGCGCCTTTCAGCATCGTCGAGGCCGACACGAGCATCCTTCACCGCGAGGGACTCCACGTCTGGGAGGAACTCGTGAAGTGGAGGGTCGAGCAACCTGACCGTAACTGGAAGGCCGTCCATCGACTCGAGTATCCCGACAAAGTCCTCGTGCTGTGCATCCCCAAGCTGTTCCAACGCCTCGGCCTGTTCCTTTGGCGAATCCGCAAGGATCACTCGCCTCACCAGCGGCAGGCGGTCGTCTCCAAAGAACATGTGCTCGGTCCTACAGAGCCCGATGCCCTCTGCACCCAGACGGCGCGCGTTCGCTGCATCTGCAGCTGTGTCCGCGTTTGCACGCACGCCCAAGCGTCCCACGCGGATCTCATCAGCCCAGCCAAGAAGCAATTCCAGAGCAGCCGGGGCCTCAGCGGAGGTCATCGGGACTTCACCAACGACGACCTCACCACTCGTTCCATCGATAGAGATCACATCGCCTTCGTGCACCGACACATTCCCGACGCTGAAGCTGGCCTCATGAACGCTTACCGCCTCCGCACCGACGACCGCGGGCTTTCCCCACCCACGCGCAACCACGGCCGCATGGCTAACAAGGCCTCCTCGAGAAGTGAGGATCCCCTGTGATGCGAGCATCCCATGCACATCCTCGGGTGAGGTCTCCGAGCGAACCAAGATCACCTTCTCACCGGTCTCAGCAACCTCAGCAGCTCGGTCTGCGCTGAAGTAGCACCGACCCACAGCTGCTCCCGGGGAAGCACCAAGCCCTGTCACGAGCACTGTTCGTTTCCCTGGAACGAAATGCGGATGCAGCACCTGCTCAACGTGTTCAGCGCTCACTCGAGCTACGGCCTCAGCCCTCGACAGCCGGATCGCTGGTTCCTCGGTCATCTCAACCGCCATCGTTATTGCCGCGGTCCCGGTGCGCTTTCCCACCCTTGTCTGCAGCATCCAGAGCTTGCCCTGCTCAATGGTGAACTCTGTGTCACACATATCGCGAAAATGAGATTCGAGGCGCTCGAAGATTGACATGAGCTCCTCGTAGATGTCCGGGAATAGGTCCGAGAGCGCGGACAGTGGCTGCGGAACGCGGATACCTGCCACCACGTCCTCCCCTTGAGCGTTGACCAGGAAATCTCCATAAGCGCCTCGCATCCCGGTTGCGGGATCGCGCGTAAACCCGACGCCGGTTCCAGAAGCATCGTCTCGGTTGCCAAAGACCATCGCCTGAACATTGACAGCGGTGCCAAGAGACTCATCGATCTTCTCGCGCTGGCGATATGCCCGCGCACGCGGCGAGCCCCATGATGCGAACACCGCTCCGATCGCCATGCGCAGCTGCTCGTTCGGATTCTGAGGGAAAGACTCTCCAGTGCTCTCCTTCACCAACTGCTTTAGATCGGCTATCAGCTCCTTTAGGACCTCAGCGGGAACCTGAGAGTCCGAAGAGACGCCCGCGGACTTCTTGGCGGCGTCAAATCGTGCATCGATGGCATCTTGGGGCAAACCGAGCACGATCCGGCTGTACATCTGGATAAAACGCCGGTACGAGTCATAAGCAAAACGCTCATCGTCAGTCTGGGAAGCAAGACCCTTGACGGACTCGTCGTTCAACCCGAGATTCAGTACCGTGTCCATCATCCCGGGCATTGAGAACTTCGCTCCTGAACGCACGCTCACTAGGAGCGGATCACCTGGATCGCCAAGGCGCTTGGCCATCGCCTGCTCGAGTCGAGACACTGCATCGGCAACCTCCGAGCCAAGCGCAACAGGCCAGCCGGAAGCGAGGATGTCCCTGCAGGCTTCGGTGGAGATAGTGAACCCCGGAGGAACCGGGAGGCGGAGCACGGATGTCATCTCGGCAAGGTTCGCCCCTTTGCCACCGAGCAGATCCTTCATATCCATCGGCGGCCTTTGGTGCTTGTGGCCAAAGTCGAACACGTACGGCATCATCTTCCTCCTCGCGCCTTGATAGCCTCGCTTGCCTTACCTGTAGTCGCGCGCGCGACCACTCCACTCAAATCGTCCCATCGCAGCAACCGTTGCGGTAGGCGGGTTGAGAACCTGCTCGCCCACCTGGACAGCGCGTGCGCCCGCAGGATGCGCCTGCAACACCCCCGAAATCCAAGAGCGCAGCTACGACCAGTTACGCCAGCTCAGCGCCCGAGCCGTGCAGACACCTCGGCGACGAGATGATCGATCGGTACGCGCACCTGCTCAGTGGTGTCCCTATCGCGGATAGTGACCGCTGAATCCTCAAGACTATCGAAGTCCACCGTAACGCACAAAGGCGTACCGATCTCGTCCTGGCGCCGGTAACGCCTCCCGATGGACTGCGTGACGTCACGGTCGCACATAAAGTGCGGCCTCAGCTTCGAAAGAACCTCCGATACCAGCGGAGCCAGAGAGTCCTTCTTCGAAAGCGGGAGAACAGCAACCTCATAGGGCGCGAGGCGCTGATGAAGCCTCAGCACGCTTCGCGACTCTCCGCCAACCTCGTCGACATCGAACGCAGCAATCAAGAACGCCATCATTGCGCGGGTTGCGCCGGCTGCAGGCTCAATGACGTACGGCACGACCCGCTCACCACTTTGCTGGTCAAAGTATTCGAGCCGCTCTCCCGAGCCTTTCGCATGCGCCTTCAGGTCATAGTCCGTCCTGTTCGCCACCCCCTCAAGCTCGTCCCATCCCCATGGAAAAGCGAACTCCACATCCGCGGTCGCTGTTGAATAGTGGCTCAGCTCATCTGGACCGTGATGCCTCAGGCGAAGTTTGCCCTCTGGAATGCCAAGGCTCACATACCACTTCAATCGCTCATCACACCAGTACTCAAACCACTTGTCTGCATCCGCAGGCGGCACGAAGTACTCCATCTCCATCTGCTCGAACTCCCGGGTCCTGAATACAAAATTCTGGGGGGTGATCTCGTTCCTGAACGACTTCCCGACTTGCGCGATGCCAAACGGCAGTGACCTGCGTGTTGTGGTAGCAACCGCTGCAAAATTGACGAACATCCCCTGGGCGGTCTCCGGACGCAGGTAGGCAAGGGTCGACTCGTCCTCAACCGGACCAGCATGCGTCGAGAACATGAGGTTGAACTCCCGGGCTTCGGTAAGATCCTTCGACCCGCATCGGGGGCAGGAGCCAGCCAGCTTGTCGGCGCGCCAACGTTCGTGGCACTGCCTGCAGTCCACCAGCGGATCCGTGAAACTCTCCAGGTGCCCTGACGCCTCCCAGACCTTCGGGCTTGTCAGGATAGCTGCATCCAACCCGACCACGTCGTCGCGGAGCTGGACCATCGAGCGCCACCATTGATCTTTTACATTTCGGAGCAACTGCGTGCCAAGTGGCCCGTAGTCATAAGTTGATCTGAAGCCACCGTAAATCTCAGCAGACGGGAAGATAAATCCTCTCCTCTTGCAAAGATTAACTATCTCTTCGACAGTTGCAGCGCGTCCATCCGGTATCGCATCACTACCGAGATGAGATCTAGACGCTTGTGACTCTGGATCAGGGTTCATGTCGTGACAATAGCGGCTCTGCTCACAGGCCTGGCGAGCAGATGCTCGCAAACAACAACCCGCCTTCTTCGCGCCTCGCAGGCGTCATAGAGCGCCCGGTGGTGTGTTGGGCGATCACCCGAGACCTCGCTGGAAGCCACTCGGCGTGCGGAGCCGTCGTTCGATGTGGGCCTCCATCGTGCGAGTCGCTAGCGTGGACAGCTCCTTTGTGACCTCAGATGCAGGCTCCTCAAGCGCTGTCGCGAGGCGTCCTCCGAGCACCATCCGCAGTAGTGCAACAGCTCCCGGACTAACAGGCACTCCGCTGCGACACCCGCTGCAAAGCAGCCCTCCTTGGAGGATGTCGAACGCGACCAATGTATCTTTCGAGCTGCACCTAGCGCACTCGTCGAGAACCGGCATCGACCCGTCCAGTGCAAGCAGCTTCCAGAGAAATGCCGTGACTGTCATCACGGAGTCCCGCTCGTTCAGCACCCTCAGCGCGCCGACGAGCATTCGGTGCATAGCAGGGTTGGAGTGGCGCTCCTGGGCAATCTGGTCGACTGCTTCGAGTGCAACCAGCGCCTGCTCCAAGCGATCGAGGTTCTCCCGCACTCCCCGGAAGTAGTCCAAGACCTCCACCTGCGTCACTATGTCCAGCTCCCTTCCCTGCCAGCACATCAGTGAGAGGTTGTTTGTGGGCTCGAGACGAGCCCCGAAGCGGCTCTTGGTCTTGCGAACCCCCTTTGCAACGGCGCGAACCTTCCCGTGACCTGGAGTGAGCAGCGTAACTATGCGATCTGCCTCGCCAAGGCGCATGGTCTTGAGGACTACGCCTTGGTCCTTGTACGTGCTCACCTGTGCCCACCTGACAACATGGAACCGAGGACGATCAGAAGGATAAGCGCAGCGGCACTCACCACAAGAGCGGTCAACGGCGTAGGCCTCCGTAGCGCCGGCTACGGCCCTGGAACTCGCGCACCGCTGCATACAGGTCACCCCTCCTGAAATCCGGCCAAAGCACATCCGTGAAGACGAGTTCACTGTATGCGTTCTGCCAGAGCAGGAAGTTCGACACCCGGTACTCGCCAGAAGTGCGGATGATCATGTCGGGATCCGGCATCTCGGGAATGTAAAGGTGGCGCCTTAGCGAGGCTTCGGTGATTCGCGATCCAGAGATTCCCTCAGAAGCCATGGCGCGCACCGCGTCCAGGATCTCGGCACGCCCGCCATAGTTGAATGCCATGGTCAGTGTCATCCTGGTGTTATTGACAGTAAGCCTCTCGGACTCGTCCATTCGTCGCAGGACTCGCTTCGGAACTCGCCAGTCCCTTCGGCCGGCAAATCGAATCCGCACCCCCTTGTCGCACAGCTCGTCACGCCTTCGAACGAGGAGGCTCTCGTTGAATCCCATCAGGTAGCGAACCTCGTCAGCTGGACGGCGCCAGTTCTCTGTCGAAAAAGCGAACATGGTCAACCACGAGATCCCGAGCTCAAGCGCCCCCTCCACTGTGTCGAGCAACGCTTCTTCGCCTGCCGCGTGCCCATCAGTTCTCGCTAAGCCGCGGCGCTGTGCCCAGCGCCCGTTGCCATCCATGACGCATCCCACATGAACCGGGACGCGGGAACGGTCTATGCCGGGCTCTGGATTGTGCACAGTTTGAACCTATCTCAGCTGCGGCCCTCCCGGTAGGCCCGCAGCAAGCCGGCACGCTGTACGGTTAGTCTCGTATGCCTCGCGAACCTGAACAGCAGAACACGGATCAGGATGTGACGCTCCGCGTCCTTTTTCGATCCGGCCTGGACCACTGCCTTGATGGCTTACCAGCACAGCCAAGCTGTAAAGGCAGGCCGTGAAGACACGCCTCGCACATCGGGGAACCCTCGTGCTTACGATGTGCCTTCTAGCGCTTATCGCGGCAAACTGCTCCAGCTCACCGCGATCTTCCGCCACAAGCACGAGCGGGCCGGTCCTGCTCGTCGGCGACTATCACGGCATTAAAGGCGGGTTCACTACCATTCAGGCTGCAGTCAACGCCGCTCAGCCTGGCGACTGGATACTCGTAGCCCCCGGCGACTACCACGCGTCTCCATCGAAAGCGATCGGCGTGTTAGTCACAAAGCCGGACATCCACATACGCGGCATGAACCGCAACACGGTGATCATCGACGGAACAAGACCGTCCGCCCCCGGCACCTGCTCCAACGCAGCCAGTTACCAGAATCTCGGCCCGAACAACCTCGGACGCGACGGAATCGTCGTGTACAAAGCCAGCGGGGTAAGCATTCAGAACCTCACTGCCTGCAACTTCCTCGCAGGCAGCCCAACGACCGGGAACGGAAGCCAGATCTACTTCGACGGCGGTGCGGGAAGCCGCCGTATTGGGCTCGGCTCGTTCACAGCAAGCTACGTAACTGCGACCTCTACCTTTGCTGGCGCGGGGTCCGCAAGCCTGAGGCATCTTTCAGAGACTGGCATTGCTGCTAGGAACGTCGCTGGTCCCGCAGTCGTCTCGTACTCGTTCGCGAGCAATATGGCGTCAGCCTCGTTCTACGTAGGCGCGTGCTCCAACTGCAACGTCACCCTCGCCCATGTCGTCGCCAAGAACAGCGTTCTCGGCTTTTCGAGCACCAACGCTGGCGGGAACCTAATCATCGAGGACTCGCTCTTCGCTGAGAACAAGACAGGTGCAGTGCTCGCCAGCAAGAACAACGCCGATGCTCCGCCGCCCCAGAACGGTGCCTGCGCCCACGGAAAGTTCGGACCGCGCCACACCCACTCGTGCACGATCCTCGAGAACAACCTCGTGCTGTCCAACAACAATCCCAACGTACCTGGAGGCGTTGATACCGGCACCTACTCCGTCATCGGCGCCGGCATTGTCATAGCAGGCGGGCGCAACGATCTCATTTACCACAACGTTGTTGCGAGCAACGGCTCCTGGGGTATCCTCCTGCTCGACTTCCCCTACCAGGGAAAGCCCCCTCGCGGTTCGCACTGCCAGAAGGGAACTCGCCTACCGTCCGACATCTGTGTCTTCCCTGCTGTAGGCGATGAAGTCACGGGGAACGTCGTCGCGGCCAACGGCACCTTCGCCAACCCGACCAACTCAGATCTCGCTGAGGCCACCCTCACCTCCAGCCCGGGCAACTGCTGGACCGCGAACACGACTGGCTTAGCAAACACCGCGCCGACCAGCGACCCGCCGGCAATCCAACTCAGCCACGGCTCCTGCAGCGGCAGTCCGGAGACCGGCAACCTCGCTTCCCCGCTCGGGTTCGAGCTCGCATGCGCTACGCAATCCCTCGGCCCGTGTAACGGCGTCGGAGCCGCAAACGTACTTGCGCAGCTCACCACCCTCATGGACCTGCTCCACGCATCTACGGTGAGCCTCAATGCACCGGGAACCGTCACTGCCCCGGTCAACTACCCAGTGCTGACCCAGGCCGTTGCACCTTACCCGGCCTCCCAGCCGACGATGCCGAACCCCTGCAGCGGCGTGCCGGCGAACCCGTGGTGTCACCGAAAGCGGTAGTGAGAGACCACGCTCCGGACCTCGCTCCGGACCAGCCTGCGGATTGCCAGCCGGCACGTTCGTTGCTCGAAGCTGCACTCGCGCGCGTGAGATCTGCTCTTCCACATGGCGGTGAGCCCCGTCCTGGCCAACTCGCAATGGCAAACGCTGCAGCAGATGCCATAGCGACAGAACGCCACCTCATCGTCCAGGCAGGGACTGGAACTGGCAAATCACTTGCCTACCTGCTTGCATGCATCACGTCTGGCAAGAAGGCCGTCGTGTCCACCACCACCAAGGGGCTCCAAGACCAGCTCGCAAGAAAAGACCTTCCGCTGATACAGCAGGTGCTCGGCGCAAAGGTAACCTTCTCCGTGCTGAAGGGCCGCTCGAACTACCTCTGCCGCCAGCGAGCTCTAGAACTTCAGGATTCCGGCGAGCAGTTGACGCTCACCGGCTGGAACGACACCGACCCGGGAACACCCCTCCCCGGTGAGCTGCATCGCCTGCTCACCTGGGCAGAAGCGTCACCGACCGGCGACCGGGCAGAGCTTGACTTTGAGCCCTCGCCTGCTGCATGGGCTCAACTCAGCACCGGCTCGCGAGAATGCCCGGGGGCAGCCCGATGTCCGTCTGGCGATTCATGCTTCGCGGAAGCAGCGAAAGAGCGCGCGGTAGCAGCCAATATCGTGGTCGTCAACAGCCACCTCTACGGTGCGCACCTTGCCAGCGACAGCGGCGTCCTCTGCGACCACGACGTCGTGGTCTTCGACGAAGCCCACGACCTAGAAGACGTCCTCACCAACAGCCTTGCGGCTGAAGTAGGCCCGACGCGCCTGAGATCGTTCGCTGTGACGTGCCAACCGCTCATAGCTTCGAAACGGGGGCGCTCGAGGCTCCGCGGAACATCCCCTGCGCGGGTTGGATCACGCAACCAGGCCCCCGATGCTCTTACAGCGCTCTTGGAAGCAGCCAGCCAGCTGGAGAAAGCCCTCATCCCCCTCATCGGAAAGCGTGTCGTCGGGCAGGCGGCCTTGGAAGAAGCTCGCGTCAGCGCCACCAGCACACTGGCATTGCTCGATGACATTAGCGGGGTACTGGCTGTGGTGGACGAGCGCCTGGGCGCTGTCGTAGACGCTCTGGCACCAGAACCTGCTCGAAGCGACAAGCTCGCAACAGTACGGGCCCGTGCGCTCCTTGCCGGCGGGTACCTCCAGGAAGACCTGCGGGCCGTGAGCTATCCAAGCGAACGATCCGTCGAATGGGTCGAGGCGCAGGGCTCATCATGCGTCCTTCGCGTTGCCCCAGTGGAGATAGCGTCGGTGCTCTCTGAGCGCCTTTGGGGAGATGTGACGGGCGTGATGACCAGTGCCACGATCCCTTCAACTCTCTTGGATCGCCTTGGTCTTGACCCCGCTGTAACAACCTCTCTCGATGTTGGAAGCCCCTTCCCCTACGACGAACTTGCCCTCTTATACTGCGCGGCGCACTTGCCAGACCCACGAGATCCTTCCGCTGAGGCTGCATACCACGATGAGCTCGCCTCCTTGATCAACGCAGCCGGGGGACGCACGCTTGCTCTTTTCACCAGCCGCAGGGCAATGCAACAAGCGGCAGTAGCTATGTCGGAGCGACTGGCTTTCCGCATTCTCGTCCAGTCCGATCTCCCCAACCCTGCGCTGGTAAGGGCATTCACCAAGGACGAGACGTCGTGTCTGTTTGCAACGATGGGCTTTTGGCAGGGCGTCGACGTCCCCGGAGCGTCCCTTTCCCTCGTCGTGATCGACCGCATCCCGTTTCCCCGCCCGGACGAGCCCGTGACGCAAGCCCGCCGCGAAGCAGCGGGCCGGGCAGGGTTCACATCAGTCGACCTGCCGAGAGCCCGGGTCCTTCTCGCCCAGGGCGCCGGAAGGCTGATCCGCAACGCTACCGACCGGGGTGTAGTCGCCGTGCTGGACAGCCGCCTCGTCACCGCACGCTATGGCCGGACCCTGCTCGCTGGACTGCCGCCAATGCGATTGACCACACGCCAGAGCGATGCGGTTGACCTGCTTTCTTCCATTCGAAGCGCGCGCCCGAGGTCCTCGGGGGACCCGGGGCCCACAACCGTTTCAACCTGACCTAAATAACGAGCTAAAGCCCCAGCGATGCTGCCAGCACGGTTCGGGTGTCTGGAGTCGACACAGCGAGACCTCTTGGCCTCGCAAGGTGACACCAGTGATGTGCAAGGTGTCGCCGTGCGATCATGGGCAGCCAACCTGAACTCACATTAAGACTCAAGAAAGCGTAGAAGCGCATCACCACTACGCTCCCGCGGGCTTCGCCTACGTTCCCGCGGGTTTCGACCCGCTCGACTCCGAGGTAACCGCGTCGTCGTTCGCCTGGCGGAAGATGACGTAGATACCGAGAAGCGCCTGCTTTTGATCTTCCGTAAGGAACCTGTCCGTGAGGATGCCCCGCGCAACGTCGATCTCGTTGTCCGCGCCAGCGTCCCGAGGCTCCAGAATGCCTGCACGTACATACAGCGTTTCCGCCGAGATCCGTAGCGCCTTAGCAATCTGCTGCAAGATCTCTGCCGACGGGCGGCGAAGTCCCCTTTCGATCTGGCTGAGGTAGGGGTTCGAGATCCCCGCAAGCTCCGACAGCCGTCTCAGCGACATGCTTGCGGTGTTCCGCTGCTCACGAATGAATGTCCCGAGGTCGCCCCAACGATCAGGGAGATCTGCCATGCGCTTCACCATCAAAGCGCCAAGTGGGAACGTGGGATAATAGGCATCCTGTCTTTGACTTCCTTGCAGCTCCGGCTCTCAGCGCAACAATGCGTCGACGTTAGCCAGCCCGCGGCGATAGCGGCTCACGATCTCCATCTGCAAGGTATCGATACGGGTGTGTATCTCTCGACGCTGGGAGGAGACCCGCGACTCGGTCACCTTGAGAGATTCGATTAAGGTCTTCAAATCCTCGACCTCGGACAACTCGGGATCCTCAACGGTCTTCATCGCAACTGCGACCTCCCCCCGAAGTTCTTCCGGATAGACGTCTGCCGGCTCGTCCGACTCGGTATCTGGGGAGAGATAGACCGGCAGGCGACCCGGTCCAGGAGGCCGTGAAGGCACCGCAAGGATCTCTGGCATCTGCTCGAGCAGAAGAGCTATGTCCCCTCCTCCACCCTCAGAACGCTGGTCTAGATAGCGCTGCAGAATATCTAGCTTTGCGTGCAGCAAGCGGCGAATATACGACAGCGTGACCTCAATTTCCTGGCACTCCTTTCGCATCTCCCTTAGGCGCTCCATTGAAAGACCTGAAAGATCATCCAGGTAATCGTCGGCAAGAATGCGTTCAAGCCTCGCATCGTCAGACATCAACACACATGGTAGCCGGAGCAGCATCGCCGTAGGTTAACAAGGCCTCCGCGGGCATGTCACAGGCCTTCCCCAGCCTTGTCGACCTCGGCACCGAGCTCGAACACCTTCGAACGGCCCCTCGGAATCCATCCCATGCGATTCACTGGAGAGTACCGGTACACCACGACCCACCATGGCGCCCTCGCGTTTATTGCGCCAAAATCCCTGCTGTCCGTGCTTGCCGTTGTATTATCTCCCGCGACTTGCACCCAACCACGCCCATTGCTCACCAACCGCTTGACTAGCAGCCGGTCTGGCCGGCGCGGGTCAGCAATCACGATCACGTCCCCCGGCCTGGCTCGAAACACCGGCACCGCAATGAGGCGATCACCGGGCTCGAGGGTCGGCGCCATGCTCGTGCCGGAGACGAGCACTCTGCGAACAACAACGACTGCGACCCCAAGTGCCGCAAGTGCTGCACCAAACAAGGTTGCAACCCTACGACCTGTTCGACAGGCGCAACAGAGGTTGGCTGCTCGAACCTTTGGCGCCGAGCGTGCAAGGCCAACCCGAACAGAGCGTGAGCGCTGAGTCCCAAGCCACGGCGCAAGTTGCTTCCTCGGGCGACCAGCGACCACATTCTCGTTAACGTCGAGTCCTGTGCTGGATGGCTCCGGAACTACTCGCGCTGGATGGCTCCGGCGCTCAGCGCGGCTAATATCGCTAGAACGGAGCATGCAACACTAGATAATCACGAGGAGACGAAGAATGAAAGCTGCGAATGCCCTGTCCAGCATCCTGGAAGCCTTTGATAGGTTCAATCGACCGCGTCCTGTCCATGCACATTGCGACCTTCCCTGCGGAGTGTATGACCCCGCACAGGCCCGTATCGAAGCCGAATCCGTCAAGGCATGCATGGAGAAGCACAACGCTTCGAGTGACGACGTCTTCAGAGCCAGAGCGGTCACTATCAAAGAGCAGCGCGCTGAACTCGTCAAGCATCATCTCTGGGTTCTTTGGACCGACTATTTCAAGCCCAACCACGTTGCGAGCCATCCGGAGCTCCATGAACTGTTCTGGAAGGCCACCAAGGCCGCTGGCCAATCCAAACAGACAAATGATGTTGCGGTCGCCCAGGACCTTATCGACCAGATCGCCGAGATCGATCGGATCTTCTGGGAAACCAAGAAGCAATGAGCTAGATCCGGCAGCGACCCCCTCCCTTGCGGAAAGGAGGTCGCTGCCACAATTCGCTCAAGTCCTCAGCTCTGAAACCAACGAAGCCAATCCGGCCTCACTCCAGGATGCCTGAGCGTGTCGCGGGAAGCCCAACGTCATAGGGTCTGTCGCTGAACAAGTCGCGCGGTCAGAAGACCTACGCGGCTGTCGCGTAAGGAGCCGACTCGGCCCCAACATCTGTCTTGCGTCGTCGTAACCGAGGCTTCGGGCGATGGTTCAACGGCATTCCCACCCCGCGCCATGTGGCTTCGCCAACCTAGCCACGAGACGTGAGCACTTCTGCTGCGTTCAC
>JAJZXF010000126.1 GCA_021802485.1 Actinomycetes bacterium
TTGTCTTGGTGCTCCACATTGCATATGCCTATTATTTCACAAGGCTGTAACACTTACGTTGATCCGCATCGACCGGGCTCGCTCGACCCACGGCTAAAGCCATGGGCTTGCGCTCGCTTTTCGGTCAACGCCAAGGTGCGCGGCAATGGCCACGAGCACACGTCGCTGACTCAGCGAGAAGGCTGCCAACCGATCCGAGAGGTGCGGTGCCTCATGATCAAGCACTCCTCGTAGCCCACTGTTCACGTCATCCACCTCGATGCACTCTCCGGCCAGGTCAAACGTTTCGTACGCCAGCCGCTGTATGTCATAGGCGCTCGGCCTCGCCACTTCGCATATCTTTCGCGCCGCCGCCACCACGTCCATAGGCTTCTTCTCGGCGGTCGCTCGGCTTCGCAGCTTCGCAGGTAGGTAACGAGCGTACTGGGGTCAATAAGGCCGAGCGCAAGGCGCTCGGCCATGTGATAGAGCGGTGCGCCTTTCGAGATAACAAGGGAATCCATCAGGTGGCGCTTGGAGCTGGCGATCACGAGCGACACCTTCGGATGCTCGTTGCCGAGCGCCTTGAGCACGCCTGCGAGACCCGGCCCGAGATCGGCGATGGCATGGAACTCGTCCATGACCAGCACCGCCGGCCGCTGCGAAGAAAGCGCTCCTAGCATGGCGTAGATGTCGTCGAGGACACGCTCTGCATCACGTGCGTCAATCTCTCCGAACCCGAACACCGGCTTCCCGTCCTCTGTGAAGCTCGCGGTGGGCTTGATCCGCACCCGAGCGAGGAACTCGGGCACGGCCCTGGCGTGCCCTGCGCCATTTCGCCCCCTTCAGCTCGAATGCTCCCGTCGTGAGCCGGCTCGTGAAAGCGTCCAGGCTTGGGCAGTGCATCAGGTTCACACTGATGACCGCCCCTTTGATCGGGAAGCTGTTGTCGCCGCCGGCTCTGTCGGCGTCCTTGACGGAGTCTCACCCAGCCCCAAGAAGGCGCTGTCCTGATGTTTGCGCGTCAGTCCGAGGCAACGGCACGGCCTGAAGTTCATGGGCCGCCGAAGGAGCGTGCAACTACTGCACACTCACCGGGAACGGCTGGCTTGGAACGATTGGGAGCACCTTGACGCTGATCACCGGGCGCTCATCGGAGTAGCGGCCTGTCGGCGGGAACAGATCGAACCAAATGAACCTACAATTCGGCAGGCATTACACGCCCTTGGTGAGAAAGGCGTCGGATCGGCGACATGGCGCGCGCTGAAGCAAGCAGGGATTTTGGAATTGGCCCCACTGGATGAGATCGAACGCGAACTGGATGCGCTGATCGCGGCTCCCAAAGACAAGGCTGGTGTAGGAGCCGATACCGACGAACAGCGCGGCGCGCTGGTCGAGGTGGTGATAGAGGCCCTGACCGCCGATGCGTTCCGCTCAGGAGATAGCGCACATACCGCCGCCGTGTGGATAATGGCGTCGGTGCTGGGGGTGACGGGAAGCCGGACTGCTCCGCTCCCCCGCCAGATACCGGCGCTTGCCGGCGCACCACCTGGCTAACCCCGTTTGCTCCTTCCTTTTTTGGCACACAAGCAGGTAGAGCGCGGACTTCCGCGCACTGTTTGCACATTCTGACCGCCTCTGATGGGGTTTCTGCCCCTTGTTTCGACGTGGACGACCCCACAGGTCGCGGTTTGTACTCAGTCTTGCCCGCATTTTCGGACATTTTGGACGCAAGGTCTGTAAATTACTCGTAATGCGACAGTCGCACCCTAAGTAGGAAGATGTTTACCGGGGTGCGATGGCGAAACCGACCGCCCCTGCTCGCCAGAGCCGTCCAGGAGCCCGTCTGCGCCTTTGTGGAAAGCAATCGCGCCGGAAAATGCACTAGCAAGACCGATGGATCGTTTCTGGACGGTTAAACAGCAACCAAGCGTAGCGAGGGTTGGCTTCGATCTTTCGCGTGGTGAAGCTCGGCACACACAACGCTCTCGTCATTGCTCCCTTTCCCAAGAGCGCGCGCGGCGAAGGTCCGATCGAGCGCAGGCAAGTGGTAAGCAGCCCTCGCCATAGCCGACACAGCATCATCACAGCATCCGGAGGTCTTCGGGACGAGGTCGGCGAGTTCTTTTTACGAACGGTAACAGCGAAACCCGGGCGACTCCTTCGAGATCGTCTGTTCAACCAGCGTGCTTGAGCACCGAGCGCTCGATCTGCTGCGCCCGCTGGTAACTGATTCCTGCCAGGGCTGCTGCGTCTCGCAGGGTGAGACCCTCTCTGCGCAGGGCGATTACCGCATTGCGCACGGCGTCGCTCGCTGCGCTCTTGATCTCCTCGGCTTGCTGACGCAAGGCGACCGCTTCACGCGCGACGGCGCCGGCTGCGCCCGGATAGAGCGCCTCGGTCGCAAGAGTGTACGTGCCGTGTTTCTCCCCGGTCATCAATTCGATAACCTCGGCCACGTCACCTGGCACCTGATCGAGGCGTCGCGCCTGGCTGATCGCGCCTGGCAGTTCGGGTACCGTTACCACCCACCAGCCGGTGGGGTCCCACTCGCATCGCACCGTGTAGGTCTTCATCGTCCTTCCTCCAGCCATCTCTTGCCAAGCTCAGGAGCCAAGCTCGCCTGGATCGCCCGCAAGGTTCCCGGGGCCTGCTGCTTGGCACCTGCTTTGATTGTGCATGTATGTCCTCCGGGGGCTCGCCACTTCTCATGGGAGCCGACCACCGCCACCTTCTCGCAACCCATCGCTTGGAGCAAAGTACGCAAGACCCTGGTGCTGATCGGCTTCACGGCTCAAGTCTATCGGGTAGCCATCGGCCTGTCAATCTACTAGACTTATCTGGCTTCACCACAGTTGACGTAGCGCCCCGATCCCGGGAGTACCCACCATGACGAACTTCCCGACTACACCGTGCCTCAAACATCAACATCTATCAGCCCGAGCTGATCTACGTCTGACGGGCCGCCACAGCCGGTCGACCGGCATGACGTGGATGCGGTCCTCGAAGGTGTAGGACCGGGTTCCCGTGGACAGTGCAACTCCGGCGACGAATCGGTCGCCGAGAGTGTCTCGGAGCTTGCGGCAACCTTTGAGATCCGAGCGGGAAACGCGCTGGTGTGCCTTCACTTCGAACGCGAGCACCTTCCCATCGTCGTACTCGATGATGAAGTCGACTTCATCATCGTCGTTTGTCCGCCAGTGGCCGACGGTGACTGGCTCTGGTAGCCACGACACCTGCTTCGCCAACTCGCCTACCACGAACGTTTCCAGCAGGTTGCCGAATTCGGTTTGTACCGTTGGGTCGAGAGTAGCCATTTTGGCCTCGCTGCAGCGCAGCAGACGGGACGCGACCCCCGAATCGACGACATGCAACTTGGGCAACTTCGTAACCTTCGACCGGAGCGTCTTGCCCCAGGCAGGCAGGATACGCACGAGAAACAAGTCCTCGAGCAGCCGGACATACGTGTCGATCGTCTTACGGTCGGCATCGATATCGCGCACTGCCGACGTGACGTTCATGACCTGTGCAGTCTGACCGGCGAGGCGTTCAAGAAGTGCGCGCAGCACCTGTCGCTGTCGAATGCGGGCGATCTCGACAGCGTCACGTTCCACCGACAAAAGCACGTAGTCGTCAAACCATCTGGCTCGGGCGGCGCCGCTCCGACGCAGAGCAAGCGGGAAGCCGCCAGCACACACGCGGGTGATGTAGTCATCCCGCATGGTCGTCGACGTCGGGTACGCTGCAACAGCTTCGTCGGGGTCGTCCATCAGAACACTGAGGAGATCTTCGTGAACGCCGGCGATCTCGCCTTGGGACAACGGGTGGATCGTTAGCGTGTGGATGCGACCTGTCAACGCTTCGGCAGTCGCGCACACGGCGTCTTGGCGCGTGGACCCGGTGAGCACGGCAGTTCCCGATAGCGCCCCCTCACGATTCAAGCGGGCTTTGAGCGCACGCAGGAGGTCCGGGGCCTTCTGGTATTCGTCGATACAGACTGGCGCCGGTCCGCTCACTGCTAGTGCAGGGTTGGCAATGGCGGCGTCCAGTACCTCTGGGTCGTCGAGATCGATGACATCAACGCCCCTGCCAGCTGCGAATTCTCGCAACAGCGTCGACTTACCTACAGACCTGGGCCCGTGCAGCGCGACAACCGGTTCGTCTTCGACCAGGGCATGCACGATATTGAGAACGCGACGTTCTGTCATCCCGGCTAAGTGTCCGACCACCGTCCCATGCTAGTACGAAAGTCGGCCCGCTATTCCTAAAATACGCCGCCTTCTGTTCCCAATACTCACTGGCACTTGTTCCCAAGATCTGCCAGCTCCCACTAAAACAGTTCGCCGCCAGGAGAAGCCATGACCGAGACCAAGGCGATGAGCCCGGACTCCTCCAGCGCAACTACGGGCAACGTATCGGGCATTGGCTCGACACGGATGCCGTACGCCCCCAGCGCCTGGTACAGATCCCTGTTGTCAACCAGATCGACCACCTCATAGTCCCACGGCCCTCCGAGCGAACGAGGCGCATGTTCGCCATAGGCATCGAACAGCGCTACCGACCTGGCATCGGCCGTGTTGTCGTGGCTGGCCGCGTAATAGACGGCTCTCCAATCTGCGTTGAACAGTGCGTCACCCTGACGGCGGCCATGCAATAATGCTCAACGGCGGCCAGTAGAAATGTCCCGCGCGCGGCCACGAAAATGCCTCGCGCGCGGCCAACAGAAACGTAGCGCGCGGCCATCTCGTAATCCCTGGCATCCACGTTTTCAGGCTCCTCCTGGGGTTGGATTAACGGTGTAACAACCCTCGACCAACTCTGCGTTGTTGTCGGGCAGGCCGAAGTACGAGGTTCCCTCCCGCACCCGGGAGATGGCCACCCACCAACGGCAATGTTCGCCGAAGGTGTCCTCCTGCCCACACGGGAAGCGGCCACGGTCCAAGGCACGGCTGAGCACCCAATCGAACTCGTCACCCTTTACCCGACCCTTAACGGTAAGGCGTAGAGCGATGCCCGGGAAGAACTACAAGGGCTGTCGATACACGTCGGCACGGTGATCGATGCGCAGGATGTAGAGCCGCGTCGCCTCGTCGTCGACGCGGTACAGTAGCCGGTAGGGTCCGCGTCGAGCGCTGAACGTACCAGCTAGCTCGCGTTCGAGAGGTTTGCCAACTCGACGCGGTTCGCGGGCCAGATCGCCGTAGACAAACTCGATGATTGCAGGAACGATCCGGGGCGGAATATGGTGCAGATTCCGGTGCGCTGACGCGGTGAAGCGGACATCATAGGGCACGCCGATTGCTCACAGGTTACGCTTGGGAACAGAGAACTCAGAGCGGATCTCGTCCTCGCTGTAGGTTCGGCCAGCAGCGATGTCGGACTCAGCCTCGGCGACGGACTCGCGAATCTCCGGCTGGGACAGCCAGAACAGGGTCTCTTGGATTGACTCCCACTCATCGGTTCCGATCAGCACCGCAGCTGGCGATCCGTTCTTGGTGATCACGACCTGTTCGTGGGTGATCGACGTGGCGTCCACCAACTTGCTGAGGTTGTCACGGACCTTGGAGAGGGGTAACGTCTGCATACCCCTATAGTACCACGCCAGAATACTGTCCAGTCCTACGCCAGAACTCTGTGATTTACACCGCTGCATCCACCTCGCTCATCACGCACTGGATGTACTCGTAGCGAACTCACCCGGCTCCGTTAATGCTCGCTACAGCGCAAACAGCGAACTTCTGGCTCCCGATTCCAAATGCGGCCTGGCCAGACTCGCTGTTACCGGCCACACTGTCTGCACATGAACTGGCAGGGCTGTGTGGTTATTCGCTGGCATGTTTCAATGATCATGGCCATCTTCGTTGGGAAAATTCCCCTTTACCGTCTGATGGGGTTGTGTCAGTCACGCCAGTCATGCTGACTGGCGGCGCCACCGCGCAATCTTCTCTGATCGGAAAGCTCGTGTAGTCCCCGCTGATTTGGGCGCGCGACAGCGGCTCGGGGCGTAGCCCCGAGGATCAGACGTGTATGCTGAGAGCGTCTGGCTGCGGTGGGGGTGATCTCGACGCTGTAGCTGAGCGCCTCGATCTGCTTCGCAAGCCGACGGGCGTGTGCCTCTGGGCGGCGTTTCACGAACCAGTCGGATCCGAGATCCTCATGGGGGACACCGTTCGAGAGGATGTGTGAGGCCGTTACGAGTATCGAGTGCTCGACGGCCTTATTCGCCTTCCCGTAGCCGATGCGTCCGCTGAGGCGCTGGTGTTGGGCTCCGAGGTAGGTGTCCTTGGAACGTCCTGTGACGGAGGCGGCCTCTGCGAGGTGCACTCCGAGCCACTTGGGCCCCTTGCGACACCCCCCAGACTTGCGCTTGTGAGCTGACTCGTTGT
>JAJZXF010000127.1 GCA_021802485.1 Actinomycetes bacterium
GTGAACATGGATCTTCTGCTCGGTGAAGTGAAACATCGGCGAGAACGAGACGACCCTTGGGTCCTTCATCTGGCGAAAGTCTGCCTCGACGGCTTCTTGGGAGCGGTACTCCGCGACGATTTCAGCGGTTGAGGTCTCTTCGGGTGTCTTGTCGGTAAAGAGGATCCGCTTGCCGAAGATCTCTTCTTCCAAAGCGGTGCGGGCCAACTCGTTGATGCGAAAGCTCAGACGGAGCTCTCTTGGCTGTTCGCCAGAGAGCGTGGTCGAGATCACCCGTGATACCCAGCGTGGCGCGGGGATATGGGCTATCTCGGCTGCCACGTTGTCTTTGGCCTTGCGGGTCTTGCCCCTCTGAAGGCGGGCTTGGACCTCTCCAAGCTGGCGAGTGGCCTTGGCGAGGGTCTGGTCAAATCCCCGGGACTGCTTCACATGGAGCCCCTCGGAGTGGCAAACCAATACGACGAGATGGCGTTGCTTGCCAAAGACGATCTTTGTCGTCTCGAAGGCTACGAGCCCAGGGAAACGTTCTTGGTCGACCACCTTGTAGCGGTCCTTTTCGACAGCGAGTAGATCGGGGTGATCAGACGGCGGCAGTGATCCGACGAAGGACAGCACCGAGTGATCGAGAAGCTCGTAGTTGTCCTCGGAGTTCTGTCCTGCATCGTAGACGAGGGTGAGCTTGCTGGCATCGCTGCAGGTGCTCTCGTCGCTCTCGTTGCTCTCGGCTCCGAGGGCTTCGAAGCGGCTGACGAACTCTGCTACTCACCAGCGACGCCTGCGCGTAGCCATCTGAACACCAATGAGAACCGCCAGGATTACAAACGTTCCACCCGACACCACATACCCGAGTTCAATCCACCCCCACGGGCTGTATCTTACCACTGCTGCCCCGTTGCCAACTCGAACCGCCATGTTGCCACGTGCCAACTCGACAGCTCGAAACCTCCCGGATGTCCAGCCAGCCTGGTACGGTTGAGATAGCTCTACCCAGGCGCATCGACCCCGTGACACTGAATAGGTGATTTCGGAGGTCCTCCTCACCGTAGCTCCTCCGCACGCCGAGCTGGAGACTCCTGCTCCCGTGGTAGTGCGCGAATTCCCGGAACTACGACCCGAGTAAGCAGCCGCCAAGAGACCCGGCCAAGACGATGGAGATCTACGAGATGGAAGCCTAGCCATCCGCTCCCCCACAAAAACCTTGGCATCATTCCGCCACATCTCGAGAGTCGGAGTGTCAAGCACTTTCGTGAGATCCTTTTGATGATTGAGCCAGCTGTAACTACGCCAGTCGACAGTCTTAGCAAGGATCACCCACCGAATGTCAAGCGGAGCGACCAAATGTCCGAACGTATGGATCATCGCGCCATTCGCGAACACATATTGTAAAAAGGCTGAACGCCGCGAGGTAGAGTCGGTCGGCATACCCGGAAGCTGAATATTGTCTCCCATTATAACATTCCTCCGAAACGAGGAGGCAGCCGGATTTGCGATTATCCTTTCATTTGTAAAGGGAAAGGAAAGGTACAAGTGCCAAGGAAGAAACAGCGCTTTACCGGGACCACTACCCATGATCGTATCGGCCTTGCTCCAGGAGGCAGGAGGATGGCTTGCTGCGACCTGACCGTCAAGGCCGCCAAATATCGTAGGCGTGTAAGCAAGCGGCAGTGCAATGCCAAGGATGACTGCCGCGACCACGCTGCTCCTTCCTCGGGCTTGGAGAACCAATCGTTCAAGACCCCACCCGAAAAATACTGAGTACGCGAGTGCAAGCAGAGAAGAGAACTTTTCCGGTTCACGCATCGTTCCGAAAAATGGAATATGGTAATAGGCCCACGAGAACAGAGCACCGGTTGGGCCTTGATTACCCATTGCAAGGAAGCAGCCGACTGTGCCTGATATCAGCAGTATGACGGCGAGTACCCGTCGATCACTTGATCGGTCAGCAGGCCCGCCACCTTCGCGTGACAAGTGAAGACCTCTTCCCTTGAGTCCGTCTCGGGCTCCCACTGTAATGACTACGAGAATGGCAAGAAGAATGAACGGCCATCCTGATACGATATCCTTAGCCAGGACCGGCCCGACCCGCCAGAAGCCATAGAGACCCAGCACATTCCCAATAAGACCCAGGTGTGGATCTCCCAACGTCCGAAAGGCTTCAAGGCTACGCCGTCCAACCGTAACTGGTAGCTGATGGCCCAAGGACGGGACGATCACATAGACCATCATGATGACAAACGCCACTCCAACAAGAAACAGCCAGAGAATGACTCGTCTGCGAAGATGAAGAGAGATTGCCGTTGCTACCACCAGAATCGCACCTATCCAGGTAAATTGGATGCTACACCCTGCCGCTGCGGCAATGAAGAGTGCAGGCGTGAGACTTTGCACTCCTCTCCTGCGATGGGCTCGAACTAGAGAGGAAACAACATAGGGGAGCAATGCATAACCGAATAGAAAAGCTATTTGGCCTGCGAACAAACGATCAAACACGAATGGATTCACGCAATACAGGAGGATCGCAGCGAATCGACTGATAATTCTAACACGGGAGCCACGCTGGACTGTGCCAGAACGGCCGCCCGTAGGGAGTTCCCCAGAAACAACTCCTTCGTCCTCAGTACGCATTGCTGCAGCGGGCTGTTCTCCACCCCCACCAATATCCACCAACCTTGCGATCCCAAACGCAGCCAGGGGGAAAAACGCTATGACAGTCAACCAGGTGGCAGCCGAACCTACTACTCGGCCTAGTGCGGCCGTTAACAACTGGAATGGCATGCTGGTCACTAAGCCACCATTCAAACCAAAGAAAGAGCTGGTCGGAAGTGGGGCATGCGGACCAAGGACCCAGTCCAGGAGATACAGCCGACCTCCGCCAAAGAACGGGTAACAGACAGCACCGGCAATCACAAGCCCAAGCAATACGGACAGGAGATCGAGTCGGCCCAAGGGTGCTGGCTCACCATTGAACGCCTGCGACGCTGCTCCGGAGCGAGCGAGTGACTCCCGATGACTCATAGCGACAGCGACCCTTTCCGGATAAGCATCCCCGCCATTGCTGTCCTCACCAGTGACCTATTCTGCCGAACCCGAATCCCCCGGTTGCGCCCGGCTGCTTGGAGCGTCGCCTGGGCGCACCGGGTATCAGGATCCGGAGGTGCGCACCACGGTAACGACCAATCACACAAGGTTGATCAACGGGGATCATAGCGAGACTGCGATTACGACCAGCCCCGGGGTATAGCAAGAATGCCTTAGTTCTCCTTCGAACGGCCAATAAAATAAACAGACGACAGCGCCGAAGGCCTCCTGGAGGCCTCGGCACAACGCCATAATGCATCGCGTGAGCCCAGCCCCGCCAGGCGGGAGGCACCTGGCAGCCTCGACGGGGATGTACAAGAGCGTGAGCGGACGTACCAAGTCATGATGACCGCGGGGTCGACAACTTTGCCATAGCGGTGCTTGCAAGGGCATGCAAGGTGTCATGATCCGCCTGGTATGCCTGGCCTTTGAGAAGCGAAGGGTTATGAGCTGCTGTCGTAAAACTAGGCGATGCACTGCACACACACGTTCTAGTGACCATGCTTGGAGCGTGAACTTGACCGAGTGGGCCAGGCGCCAGGGAATCCATCCGCAGAGCGCGTACCGGTGGTTCCATGCGGGGACACTCCCTGTCCCTTCTGTTCGAGTCAACTAGCGGACGATCCTCGTCTCCTTCGACACAGCACCAGAGCGCCCAGCGCAGCCCTCGGGCTCTATGCGCGGGTTTCACACACGACGAGCGAGGTGACCTGGACCGCCAGGTGGCGAGACTGTCGGAGTGGGCGGCGAAGGCAGCTCACCCAGTCGTCTCGGTGGAAGCTGAGGTCATCTCGGGAATGAACGGTTCCCGCTCGAAGATGGGGCGCATGCTGTGCGATCCCAAGGGGAGCGTGGTGCTCTCGAGCACCGGGACAGGTTGGCTCGGATGAACGCAGAGCTTGTCGAGACATAACTGTCGGTCCACGGTCGCCGCCTGATGGTCATCGAAGCCGGGGAGGTCGACGACGACCTGGTGCGTGACATGACCGAGGTGCTGACCAGCTTCTGTGCCCGCCTCTACGGTCCTCGCTCCGCCAAGAACCGGGCGGAGAAGGCCCTGCGCTGTGCGGAGCACGACATCGGTCAGATGGCGCTGTCACAGGGCACTGCGAGAATGTCCAAATGAGCCACACGAGAAAGCTCCGCAAGATAGCGGCGTCGTTCGTGGTGGCCCCACCTGACGGTGCCAGGGTCCGCACTCACCTGATGGCAGACGGCCGCGACGGCGAGGTCCTCTGGGCCCTTTGGGCTCACCTCGGACAGCGGGCATCATCCGACCTGGCCTGCAGGGTCAAGGAAGGCTCGCTCGACGCCAAGACGAACACCCGGTCGCAAAAGGCCCGCAAGCAGCAGTTGACTGCGGCCTCGTCGTCTCGTTGTACAGGGGCGATCACGATGACCACCGAGGACGCCTATGGCCTCGCCACGTGCAATCTTCAAGCCGAGAAGGTGTCGCTCCAAGTGAGGATCAAGAAGATCTCCAGGCGAGTCAAGGTGCCTGCTAGTGAGAAGAAGCACAAGGTCTACGGATATGTCACCCGCAGGAGCGCTGGCAGAAAAGAGGCGCCTCCAGGTCCTGTCCTTTCGTCCCGCCGAGGTCGATGCCCAGCTCAACTCAGGCCACCTGAGCATCTGCCGTGGCGCCAAGTTGCTGGCGAAGAACCGCCACAACTTGGAACCACAGGCCAGAGCGAACGGCAGTGGCGCAAGGAGTGGGAGTCGTCGCGGCTGTTCATCACCGCAGAGTTGAGTCCCAGTGAGTGGTGTATGAGCCAGAGCTGAGGTGATGGGAGAAATCCCCCACACGCGGTGGTCACCGCGTCAACCGGCCACACGGCCGCTTTCAGCTCTTCTCTTCGCTCACCTGGCATCATCCGAGGAGACGACCTAGCAGCACAGGCGACAAGCGGAGCACTCCGCTACGACATCTCCTACGACGCGTCCAAGGCCCGCTGGTACATAGACGCCTCCTCAAAGACCGCTGTGACGCCGATCGCATCCCTCGACCAGCTACGCCGTGGCCCGGTGGTAGCAGTCGACCTCAACGTCGAACACCTGGCGGTATCTGTGCTGGACCGCTACGGCAACGTGCTCGGGACACCGAGCACGATCCCGCTCGTCTTGGACGCTCTATCCGCCTCCGCCAGGGACGGCCGCATCAGGGCTGCGATCTCCCAGATCCTTCAGATCGCTGAGGTGAACCACTGCGGGGCCGTCGTTATCGAGAACCGCGACTTCGCAGTTACCCGCACCGAGGGCCGCGAGCTGAGCGGCAACCGTCCGTCGCGTCACAGGAGGGCCAAGAGGTTCCGCCGTCACATCTCGGGGCTCCCGACCGCCAAGATGTGGGACCACTTGACCCAGATGGCCTACAACACAGGGGTCGCCGTCATAGCCGTAGACCCCGCCTACACCTCCAAGTGGGGAACTTCACTCCACGTGCATCGAGGCGAGCCAGCTCGGCCTGGGTGGTGACCTTCTGGTCCATGATCAGCATTGCCGGGTCGGATCCACTGACCGCCTTCCATTGGTCGCAGAAGGCAATCACCTCCTTGGCCTGGGTGGCCTTGGAGAGATCTGCGTTGGCGTAGACCAGGTTATGGGTGCCTGAGTCTTGAGCGAAGAAGGTCAGTGCCGAGCGTGCTCGCTGGGAGCGCTTGGGCACGTAGTGCTTCTCCAGCACCGGGTCAGCAGCCCAGTGCATGACCGCGTGGAAGGCCAAGTCGACGATGGCCTCTGATGCGCAGGCCAGCCCGGGAGAGGTCATCGTGGTGTCCAGGGCAGCTAGAAAGGAGCGCTGGTGACCGTGGGAGAGCCGGTATGAGTAGTCGCCTAGCGCGGACTTCTTCGCAGGGGTCGCCAATCCGGCCAGCAACCCTGCAGTGGGGTCCGATAACAGGTCATCGACCTGGGAGGCCCGCCGAGTGCGGATCAGCTTGAGCGACAGCAGCGACAACATCCATGAGCGGGCTGGGATCACCCTCGTGCCCGGGTAACTACCGGCAGTAATCAGGCCGGATAGGTCCGTGGCCACGAGCAACAGCCCCGCCCGGACGGTGTCTAGGAGACCGCTGATTTAGTCGCCTCTGGATTCGCGATTCTTTTCCGGGCGTGCGAGAATTGGCCATGGCACTCGGTCGTTCGAATGTTCAGCCCCGCTTCGATGATCCCCGGAGCCTGCTCGG
>JAJZXF010000026.1 GCA_021802485.1 Actinomycetes bacterium
AGCGTTTCGTGCTCCCACGAGGTCGAGAACATCATTGTTGTCTTGGTGCTCCACATTGCATATGCCTATTATTTCACAAGGCTGTAACACTTACGTTGATCCGCATCGACCGGGCTCGCTCGACCCAAGGCTAAAGCCATGGGCTTGCGCTCGCTTTTCGGTCAATCCCCTGGCCAAACAGGATGCAACCATTGACAGCGATACGCGGGTAGTGTGGTAGCGTGTCGTTGTTGTCAGCTGAGCCTGCAGGTCCTTCCGGGGTGATCTAATGGGGGCGAGTTAATGGATTGGGACTTGGCAGGGTTCCGCCGGTCGCTTGCGATGTTCTCCCCCGCGACTGTGCGCGCGTACGTGAATGACCTCGAGGTTTTTTCCTCATGGGTTGAGCGGACCGGCCAGAAGGGGCCAGAGTGCGTTGACCGCATCATGCTCCGTCGGTACCTTGCGTACCTCGGGACTCGCAAGTACGCGTCGCGCACTATTGCCCGGAAGGCAGCTGCGCTGCGGCGCTACTTCGATTGGCTGCGCAGGCGTGGCGTGGTGACATCAGACCCTGCAAGGCGGTTGTCTGCACCGATGGGGCAGGCAAGGCTGCCTCATGTGCTGAGCCCTGCTGAGATGGCCCACCTCCTAGGGGAGAACCGCGACGAGGGGGCAGGGGTCCCTGAACGGTCGGTGCTTCAGAGTGCGCTAGCAGCTCGAGATGATGCCGTGTTGGAGCTTCTTTACGGCAGCGGCCTGCGTGTTGCAGAGCTTTGCGGTCTTGGGCTGCGTGACGTCGATCTTTCCGCGATGGTCGTTAGTGTTCTTGGCAAGGGTGGCAAGGAACGCCGGGTACCGATGAACAGCAAGTGTTGTGAGGCGTTGATCAAATGGCTTGGCGGGCCGCGTGCACTGATGGCTTCCGATACATGCAGCCAGGACGCATATGGTGCCCTCTTCTTTAACCGGAGGGGTTCGAGGTTGGGGCCGCGGGATGTGCGTCGCATAATCGATGCTCGCTCTGCGACGCCGACACATCCTCACGCCTTGCGGCATACTTTCGCTACCCACATGTTGGACGGAGGTGCTGACCTGCGGGTTGTGCAGGAGCTTCTCGGTCATTCGAGTTTGAGGACAACACAAGGCTACACTCGTGTAAGCAAGGAGCGCTTGTTGGCAGTTCACCGTGGCACACACCCCAGAGCATGACGCACTTGAGAAGAAACCTTAGAACACAGGGAAACGATGGTTATCTGCGAAGCTGACACGGTCGATCGGCTGTGGGTGGAGTACAAGGGGTCTGGGCATCACACGCTCAGAAACCGCTTGATGCTGCACTACTCCCCGTTGGTGAAGTACGTGGTAGGTCGCGTATCTTCTGGACTCCCTCAGTACGTCGAGCAGTCGGACCTCATGAGTTACGGAATGATCGGCCTGATGGATGCCATTGGCAAGTACGATCTTGCTCGTGGCGTGCGATTCGAGACGTATGCGATACCTCGAATCAAGGGGGCTATCGTCGACGAGTTGAGAGCCGTTGACTGGGTGCCGCGCTCGATCAGGGCAAAGATCCGTTCGGTCGAGCAGGCCTACGCGAAGCTCGAGGCAACGATCAAGCGAGCGCCAACGGACAACGAGGTTGCCGAAGAGCTCACGATGTCCGTCGAAGAGTTCCAGCGCCTGCTCCAGCAGATCTCGTTCGTGGGTGTCGTTCCTCTTGATGAGGTTCTGCCAGGGCGTCAGGGAGAAGGCGGCGGTGGCGCTCTTGTTGACACGATTCCGGACTCTTCACCAGGGCCCGTTGCCACCTTTGAGGTCAAAGAGGCCAAGCGACTGCTCGCGGACGCGATCTCTCATCTCGGCGAGCGGGAGAAGACAGTGCTCACGCTGTACTACTACGAGGGCCTGACCCTTTCAGAGATTGGGGATGTTCTTGGCGTCTCAGAGAGCCGGGTATGTCAGATCCATACGAAGGCGATCCTGCGTCTCAGGGTTAGGGTCAAGGCCCAGGAGAAGGTGGAAAGCGGAAGCTGAGGTGTGCGTTGCTGGCCCGTTGCGGCTATGCTCGCTGATAGCGCACAGGCGCGCCACTTGGGGATGCAGGGAACTTCACGTTCGGCGATTGGCGATCTGAAATCGCAAGCGACCCCGGCAAGGCGACGGCCGTCGAAGTAGTTGCACCAAGGTGCCGATTACAACTGGGCGTCATAGGTAGAGCGTGACGTTGCGAGCGTGGTATGGATGCTGTAGCGGAACACCTAATGAACCAGGTTAGTGTACGTTAGACCGGCGTATGCAAGACAGAAAGGCAATGCGGAAAGGGATATGACTTGGCTGTAGTGACCATGAAGCAGCTGTTGGACGCGGGCGTCCACTTCGGCCACCAGACGCGGAGGTGGAATCCGAAGATGCGCCGCTACATACTCGGCGAGCGCAGCAATACTCACATCATCAACCTGTCTGAGACCCTAAAGAGCTTGGATTCATCGTACGCCTTCGTGCGTGACCTGGTCATGGCGGGAGGGACTGTGCTGTTCGTCGGCACGAAGAAGCAGAGCCAGGACCCGACAGCGATCTACGCGAAGCTCTGCGGAATGCCGTTCGTTAACGAGCGCTGGCTCGGCGGGATGTTAACCAACTTCGCCACCGTGTCAGGTCGGGTGAAGAAACTGCAGGAGTTCGAGGCCATGAAGGCAGCTGGGGACTTCGACGCGATGCCGAAGAAGGAGGCTCTTCAGCTTACGCGTGAGATGCGAAAGCTCCAGCGCAACCTGGGTGGCATGAGAGACATGACGAGGCTCCCGGACGCTGTGTTCGTCATCGACACGAAGAAGGAGCAGATCGCGATTACCGAGGCGCGCAAGCTTGGCCTGCCTGTGGTAGCGGTCGTCGACACGAACTGTGACCCTGATGTGGTGAGCTACGTCATACCGGGTAATGACGATGCGATCAGAGCGAGCACGATTATGTGCCGCGTGATGGCAGAAGCCGTCATCGAGGGTAGGTACATGGCATCTCAGGCAGCTGCAGGCTCCAGTACAGCACAGCCCGAGGTGCAACCCGCGCGAGTCGAGCAGCCCGCTGTAGCGCAGCCCGCGCGAGCCGAGCAGCCCGTTGCGACACAGCCCGAGGCGCAGCCCCCTGTGGTTGAGCAGCCCGTTGTAGCTGAGCAACCCCCTGTGGCTGAGCAACCCCCTGTGGCTGAGCAACCCGTTGCGACACAGCCAGAGGTGCAGGCCGCGCCAGCCGAGCAGCCCGCTGCCGCAGGGCAGCCGGCTGTAGCGCAGACGGGCGAGTCCTGAGCGGTGGGTAAGGTGGATACCAAGGACCTGCTCGAACTGAGGAGGTCAACCGGTGCAGGGATGCTGGATGCGAAGAAGGCCCTGGAAGAGTCTGGTGGGGACGTTGAACGTGCACGAACTTGGCTTCGAGAGCGCGGGCTTGCCTCTGCAGCTTCGCGGGGCTCTCGAAGCGCCTCGCAGGGTGCAGTACAGGTCATTGTCGGAGATGGTGTATCAGCTGTAGCGGAGCTGGTCTGCGAGACGGATTTCGTCGCGAAAGCGCCGGAGTTCCTTTCTGCGCTGGACGCCCTTGCTCAGCGTGTCGTGAGCGACGGCGAGGACGCGGCGCGCACAGGATGCAAGCGCGAACTGGATGATCTTGCAGTGAGGCTGAAGGAGAACATATCGGCCGGTCGCTTAGTGCAAGTGCATCACCCCGAAGGCGCGATCGCTGGCAGCTACGTACATGTGCAAAACGGCAGGGGAGTCAACGGGGTCCTTGTGGTTCTAGACGGCGGCTCAGCTGATCTCGCCCATGACGTCGCGGTGCATGTAGCGTTTGCCAAGCCGACGTATCTTGCGCCAGAAGACGTGCCCGCAGCTGAGGTTGATGCCGAGCGAGCTACTCTCGAGGCGTTGAGCAGGAATGAGGGTAAGCCCGAGGCAGCGTTGGCGAAGATCGTCGATGGGCGTCTGCGTGGCTGGTTCAAAGAGCGCTGCCTTCTCGAGCAGAGCTACGTACGGGACGAGAAGCGTACGATCTCCGACATTTTGGGAGATACCCACGTGCTCCGCTTCGTTCAGGTCATCGCTGGAGGCTGAGGGTTCTCGTGCCCGGCCGTGAGGATCGGGTCGTGGCTCCGGTCGACGCTCGCGATGTGGAGCCAATGGTAGACGCCGACATCATTGCTGAGCTTGGCGACAGGTCTTTGCCGCGACAAAGTATTTCCACACATGGGCCGAGGTGGTCCAGGGTGGTGCTGAAGATGTCCGGCGAGGCGCTTGCCGGCGAGGGCGGCCAGACCATTCATGCGGAGGTCATCGAACGCATCGCATCCGAAATCGCGATGGCACGCAGTGACCTTGGGGTGGAGCTGGCGGTAATGATCGGCGGTGGGAACATCTGGAGGGGAACGTCCCCTGCGGGTCGCTGCCTCGACCGATCGACCTCAGACACCATGGGGATGCTCGCTACCGTCATTAACGCTCTCGCGCTCCAAGATGCGATCGAGCGTCACGGCCAGCCGACGCGCGTGCTTTCTGCGATCCAGATGGCTGAGGTCGCGGAGCCATACATCCGCCGGAGGGCTATCAGGCATCTAGAGAAGGGCAGGGTGGTCATATTTGCTGCCGGGATGGGCAACCCCTACTTCACAACTGACACTCCGGCAGCACTTCGAGCCGCTGAGATTGAAGCAGAGGTGCTGCTGAAGGGCACTCATTCAGGGGTGGATGGCGTTTACAGCGCGGATCCGAAGCTCGACCCGAAAGCAACTCGCTTCGATGAGATCACCTTCATGGAGGTAGTGAGAAAGAGCCTCAGGGTGATGGATCTGACCGCGATCACGTTCTGCAGGGATAACGCTCTTCCGGTGCTCGTGTTTGATCTCACGAGGCCTGGGAACATCACACGCGCGCTTCGAGGCGAGGAACTGGGTACGCTTATCAAGTGATGGATGAATACACACTAGAGGAGACGCTGACCGAGGCCCGAGAGAAGATGGCGAGGATCGTGGGTCATGTTCGCGAGGAGTTCAGCACGGTGCGCACTGGGCGAGCATCGACTGGCCTCATCGAGAAGCTGGAGGTCGAGTATTATGGGACGCCGGTGCCGTTGCAACAGCTTGCGACCCTGAGTGTTCCTGAGCCACGGACACTTGTGGTGGCCCCGTTCGACAAGGAGGCGCTGAGAGCGATCGAGAAGGCGATACTGAATTCGAACCTGGGGCTCGTGCCGAGTAGTGATGGACAAGTCCTGCGTATCGGATTTCCACCCCTAACTGAGGAGCGGCGCAAAGAGCTGGTCAAGCTAGTGAAGCATATGGCAGAGGAAGGTCGGATCTCGGTGCGAAACCTACGTCGCGGGATCCGCCACGACCTCGAGTTGAAGGAGAAGAGTGGCGAGTTGTCGGCAGACGATCTTGCCCGCGCAGAGAAAGAGATCGAGAAGGTAACCCACCAAAAGATCGAGGAACTCGATCACCACCTCGTATCCAAAGAGCACGAACTTCTCGAAGTCTAAACGCGATGGGTCCTAGGTGGCTCGCGATGGGAATGGCCGATGATGGTTGATGATGACGATGAGCGCCAGGAGCGCATTGGGTCGAGCCAGGCGACAGGACGGGTTCGGATCATTGGAGCGACTGAGGCTGGAAAGGCTGCGGGCGCGTCGGCAAAGAGCGACGCGCCTGATGAGGGTGCGGGGCCAACGGATGCGCAAGATGCAAAGCGAGATGGCGACCTAGGGGAGTCGATTCCCGGAGATCTTGGCGACGAGAGCGACCTGTGGCCGCCTGCCACCGAAGGGCCCGAGGCCTCGAGTGTCGGGGGATCGCTACGCAATGCGGGCTCGGTCGATCGCGGCCGGGAGGAGCAAGAGGACCAGCAAGGCGTGGAACCGGCGTCGGTTGAGATGCCGCATTGGACCGAGCCGCCGACTGGTGAGGTGCCGAGCGTGCTCATGCGTGGTGATGATGATGACCCGGGAACGTGGCCGGGCACTCCAGCTGCGCCGGTGTGGAAGGGCGAACATACCGACTGGGCTGATGATGATGTAGGTTACGAGCACAGCCAGCTCGCGGACGAAGGCATCAGGCTTGGCGCAATGGTTGAGAGGGGGAGTGCCGCCTTCGATGACCGAGCATTCACCGATCAGGGAGAGGACGACTACGGGGCGGGGGATCATCCAGACAGTGGTTTGGGAGAGGAGTCCGGGCGTGAACCCGAGATCCAAGGATTGCAAGTCGGCTTCGAATCGATGGACCCCTCGGCAACTACGGTGACTGCTGCACTTCCCGACAGCTTCAGCGAGCCTTACCGGCATGTCAGGATCAGGAGCGCTGCAGCGGAGAATGAGGATCTCGGTATCGATGACCTCGATGCAACAGATGTTGGATCAGGTTTGGACCTCGATGAGAAAAGGCGCACCAACGCCGAGAGCCGCGATGGCATGCGAGGCCGCCGCCGCAGGTCGCAACGGACCCGAACTGATCCGAGCGCTGTGCTAGAGCCTGGTTCTGTTGGAACCCCTGGAGGCGGTAGCGGGCGCAACATGTGGGTAGCGATCGGCACTGGCCTGTTTGTTGGGGCTGTCACCCTTGCGATGTTCAAAGAGGGCAGTGTCACCTCCCTCGCTTTGTGCGTAGTGCTTGTCACTGTGGCTGCATCCGAATTCTTCGGCGCGCTTCGCAAGGCCGGGTATGCTCCTGCGACTCTGCTTGGCCTTGCGGGGTCGATCTTTGTCATGATCGCGGCCTACCTCAAGGGTGGGTCAGGTATCGTCTTGTCACTTGCGCTGGTTGTGGTGTTTGCGATGCTGTGGTATCTCGCTGGAATAGTCAAGCAGCGACCAGTCGTGAACATAGGGGTTACGCTGCTCGGTTTCGCCTGGGTTGGTTTCCTCGGTTCATTTGCTGGTTTGCTGCTTGATCCGCGCGTATTTCCCCACCGCCACGGCGTCGCGATTGTGCTTGGAGCAGGCATCGCGACCGTTGCCCATGACATAGGAGGGCTACTGGCTGGCCAGGCCTTTGGCAGGAGAGCACACCAGCTCGCTCCGCGAGTTAGCCCGCACAAGACGTGGGAAGGGCTTGCCGGCGCGAGTGTTATGGCCTTGATCGTGTGTCTCGCGATAGTCAGGGTGATGTCACCGTGGACCACCTCGTCTGCGCTGGGCTTGGCAGTAGTAGTGGTGATCTTGGCGCCTCTCGGTGACCTTTGCGAGTCCCTGGTAAAGAGGGATCTTGGCCTGAAGGACATGGGGTCACTCCTGCCCGGACATGGGGGTATGTTCGACAGGGTCGATGCGATGCTTTTTGTGTTGCCCGCGGTCTACTACATGGCCAGGTTGGCCCATATCGGATGAGCGGTGTTCGCACAGTGAGCCTGGTTGGCTCCACCGGGTCAATTGGCGCCCAGGCGATCGAGGTGCTCAACGGCAATAGGGAGCGTTTTCGCGTAGTTGCTCTGGCTGCGTCCCAATCGGTTGGGAGGTTGGCAGAGCAGGCTCGCTTGCTTTCTCCGTCGGTTGTAGCAATTGCAGACCAGAGCAAGGTCGCGGAGTTGCGGGACGCAGTTCCAAAGGGGACGGAGGTTCTCGCAGGCGATGATGGCCTGGATGCTGTTGCAGGGATCGCTGATGTGGTGCTCAACGCGGCTGTTGGCTTTGCTGGACTGCGGGTCACCCTTGGCGCTCTCAACGCCGGCCGGCGCCTCGCGCTTGCTAACAAGGAGTCGCTGATCGCAGGCGGCCCGGTGGTAAGGATGGCTAGGCGTACTCGTGGTGCGGAGATAGTGCCGGTCGACTCGGAGCACTGTGCGGTTCACCAGTGCCTGCGTAGCTCGGACAATGGGGTAGCAGACGTTGTACGGATCGTCCTTACTGCTAGTGGAGGACCATTCCGCGGTCGCAGTGCGGACTACCTTGCTGGCGTCGGCGTGGAGGATGCGCTAGCGCATCCGACGTGGAAGATGGGGCCGAAGATCACGGTCGACTCGTCGACTCTCATGAACAAGGGCCTCGAGGTGCTGGAGGCGAATGAGCTGTTCGAGGTCGGGCTTGATCGGATCGACATCGTCGTGCATCCGCAGTCGATCGTGCACTCGTTCGTCGAGTTTGTAGACGGAGCTACGATTGCCCAGCTGTCGCGGCCGGACATGAGGCTTCCGATTGGGTATGCTCTTTGTTATCCGGAGCGCCTTAGTGTGGCGTTCGGTGAGATCGACTGGTCTGGGATGCGGTCTCTTGAGTTTGAGCCCGTCGATCGCAAGGTGTTTGGCTGCGTCGACCTTGCATTTGAAGCTGGCCGCGCTGGTGGTGGCGCCCCTTGCTGGCTGAATGCAGCAAACGAGGTCGCGGTCGAGGCGTTCTTGGCACGCCGGGTTCCTTGGGTAGCGATCAAAGAGGTCGTCGCTGAGACCTTGCAGGCATATGAACCTGTTGAGCTGGAGAATTTCGAGGATGTTATTGATGCAGACGCCAGCGCACGCCGGCATGCTGAGATGGTAGTTGCAGCAAGGGAACGGGCCGCATGATCGAAGATCGTCCGAGTGCTGGTGACGAGCATGGTGATGATGCCGTAACGATCGATGCGGAGAATAGCGATGGAGCGAGAGAGCATCGCAGCCAGCGCTTTGCACTCGCGCGCCTCGCACTGATAGTGATCGCGGTGATCGTCGCAGGCGTCTTGACCGGCAACGTTGCGCTTCTGGTCGTGGTGGGGGCGATCGTGGCGATGGTCATGCTCCATGAGCTCGGCCATTACATTGCGGCTCGCTTGTCAGGCATGAAGGTGACCGAGTACTTCTTTGGGTTCGGTCCGAGAGTGTGGTCGGTTCGTCGCGGTGAGATCGACTACGGGGTAAAGGCGTTTCCGCTCGGTGGGTACGTGAAGATCATCGGCATGACGAACCTCGAAACCGTGGACCCCGCAGACGAGTCTCGCACATACCGCCAGCAGTCGTTTCCGCGGCGCCTTGCGGTGGCTCTTGCGGGCTCGACAATGCACTTCGTGGTCGCGTTCGTGATGTTCTGGGCCTTCTTGGTGTTCATTGGCCTCCCGAGCTCGCATGGCGCGACCGTAGCGGGGTTTGCGAGCGTGAAGCATAGCGGGGACCCTGCTCGAGCGGCCGGCATCCACGCGGGGGACTCGATTATCGCGGTCGATGGTCACCGGGTATCCTCGGTTGCGAGCGTCGCATCGCTGATCCGATCGCGACCGGGCCAGATTCTCACTATCCGCCTTGAGCGCAGCGGTAGGCCGCTTACCGTCAAGGTGCGCGCTGCATCTGTTCCGGCCAGTGCTGTCCTGGCTCGAGGAGCCCATACTCGCCCCGTTCGGGCAAAGGCTATCGGAATGATTGGAGTCGAGCTATCAGCACCAGTTGTGACCGTCGGGGTACTACCTGCGATTGGCCGCTCTGGGGTGGATCTGGTGCGTTTGACCCGAGATATGCTCCAAGGGCTTGGTAGGAACTTCTCCCTGCATGGCCTCAGTGCGTTCGTCCATGACCTTGCAAGCTCAAAGGCCGCGTCTCGGGCTGCTAAGTCGACAAGCACATCTAGGCCGCTTTCGATCTACGGAGCGGTGAACCTTGCGACGCAGGCAGCGTCGTCAGGGCTAGGGAATTTGCTGTTGATGCTGATCGAGATCTTCGTGGCACTCGGCATCATCAACTTGTTCCCGATGTACCCCCTCGATGGTGGCCATGTCGCGGTTGCGGTCTACGAACGCTTGCGGTCCAAGAAGGCCAGGCCGTACCACGCTGACGTTTCGAAGCTCGCCCCGGTCATGTACGCCTTTATTGCATTCCTCGTGTTCTTGAGCATTGGGGCTTTGTACCTTGACATCACTCATCCGATTGCGAACCCATTCGGATAGCGTGCTCGATGCAAGGCAACGATTTTGAAACAGTACCCGCGACGGTGACGCGAGGATGACTCGTAAGGCAGTATCGATCGCTCCGCGGAGGATGACGCGTCGCATACTCGTCGGCAACGTGCCAATCGGAAGGGGCGCGCCTATCAGCGTGCAGTCCATGACGACGACCAAGACTGGCGACGTGGACGCCACGCTGGCTCAGATCTACGCGTTGGCGAGCGCTGGGGCAGACATCGTCCGCTGTACGTGCAATGACGCGAGCGCGGCGGATGGCTTGGCGCAGATCGTGCGGCGTTCCCCTGTGCCGATCGTCGCTGATGTCCATTTCCACTATGAGATGGCGCTAGCGGCTCTCGAGGCCGGGGTGCATGGACTTAGGCTGAATCCAGGCAACCTGCGCAAGCCTCAAGAGATCAAGGTGGTCGCTTCAGAGGCACGGGATCGCAGCGTGCCGATCCGAATTGGCGTCAATGCCGGCTCTTTGCATCCGGAGCTGTACAAGCGTTTCGGTGGCGCTACGCCCGAGGCACTTGTGGAGTCGTGTCGCATTGAACTCGCGATGTTCGAAGAGGTGGGTTTCGACAACGTGAAGATCTCGGTCAAGGCATCGGACGTCCCGCTCATGATCGAGGCCTATCGCCAGGCTGCAGAGGCGTTCGATCATCCGTTGCATCTTGGTGTTACAGAGGCAGGTCCACCTCCGGGCGGCCTGATCAAGGCGACCGCGGGCATTAGCGCTCTCCTTGCGGAGGGTATCGGCGACACAATCCGGTACTCGCTGACAGCGGACCCTATAGAGGAGGCAAGGGCAGGCAGGCAGCTGCTGGAGGCGCTGGGACTCCGGGAGCGCAGGAGCCTTGATCTCATAGCGTGTCCATCGTGCGGCAGGGCCGAGATCGATGTGGTCGGTGTCGCGCGCGAAGCCCAGGAGGCTCTGGGGAAGATGAACCTCGCGATCCAGGTCGCGGTGATGGGATGCGTGGTAAACGGTCCGGGTGAGGCGAGAGAGGCTGATCTCGGGATTGCCGCAGGACGCAAGAGGGGCCACCTGTTTATCAAGGGCAAGATCGTCCGGGTAGTGCCCGAGGACCAGATGGTCGCGGCGCTCGTCGATGAAGCGGCAAAACTCGTAGCAGAGGGTGTGGATGCGCGCCTAGCTGCTGCGGACGAAGGTGCGGAACGCGAGGCGGCTGCGGATCGGGATGCGCTTGTGCGCGATGCTGGCCGGGAGTCCCCTGTTGCACTCAGAGCGAGTGTAGTTCTGGGTCGAAGTAGAGTTCCGGGAAGCCACGCTGAGCAGGCGGGCAGTCCCGGGCAACCCGAATGACAGCAGGTTCGCGATCCCGAGCGAGGAGGCGGATCGGCAAAGTGGATCATCCGCGGCCAGCCGGGTCGCGATCGCGGGGCACAAAGGTATTGCTGAAGTCGCTCGCTGTGGTGGTGTTGCTAGCTGCTGCAGGTCTCGGGGTGCGGTATCTTTCGGTGCCGGCTCACGATCCACCTTCCTACACTGGCGCTGATGCCTGCCTTTCACGCGTGACGCCCGGGACTCCAGCTGGAGCCCACGCGGCGCGAGGCTGGGACGGCTTTTGGAGCAGCTACGGCAATTCGGGGGTCGGCTGGACTGCAGCAGACGGAGGGTATTCGGTATCTGTGCCCGGGCTAGGTGAGCTGTGGATGTATGCAGACACCTATATCGGTTCCGTGGGCCCGCAAGGAAGGCTGCACGGGCCGCGCCTCATACATAACTCCTTTGTCCTCGAGTCGAACTCTGGCATTCATACGTACTTCCGTGGAACTCACACGCTCCCTCTATCGCTGGTCGGGGGTTCTCACTACATCGCGTACTGGCCTGGGCCAGCTGTCGTAGTCGGCCATACTGTACAGGTCCTGTTCTCCCAATTCCACGCCACCCAGATGTCGACGATCACCTTTCTGCGATCGGTAGTGGCGCAGTTCTCGCTCCCGAGCATGTCCTTAGTGTCAGTTACTCCAGTCCCATCGCCATATCATACGATCTGGTCATCTTGGACCATGACGACTGGTGGGTATACCTACATCTACGGCGTCGGGGGCACTGCCTTTGTCAAGCTCATGCATGTCGCGCGGGTTCGTGGGGACAACCTTCTAGGTAGGTGGCAGTATTGGTCTACTAACCGCTGGTCATACAACCCGAACGACTCTACCCAGGTGATGTCGGGAATTAGTGCTTCGTTCAGTGTTGTTCGGGTCAACGGAGTGTACGTCCTCGTGACCATTGGGACGAGGGGACTTGCAAGGACGCTCCATCCGGGCGGGAACATTGACGCCTACTTCTCGTGCAGCCCCGTGGGACCGTTCGTTGGCCGCAGGGTTATCTACAGGATCAAGTCGCAACTAAAGGGCGGGGTGCTTGCCTACAATGCGATAGCGCACCCCGAGCTCAGCAATGGCCGGACGCTCCTCGTGTCGTACTCGGTGCACGGTCCGACCATCTCCATGCTCGGCCAGCCAGCCTCCGAGTACCGTCCCCGGTATGTGTGGCTCAAGCTCCCCATACGCTCTTGACGGGAGCGGGTGGCCGTCGAGATGGATCATTCAGCGCGGGTGAATGGGACTGACCTTTGATCGAGCGGGAGAGCAGAGCTGAAAGTGGCGCAGATCGGGTGGGCTTGCTAGCTGAACGGGATAGCGCAGCTGCCCTTGTCGGGGATCGTGAGGCGAGCAGAAACACTGAGCACGAGACGCTTAGCGACTACGACGGGGGAGGCGAGGCTGCTTCCTGCGAGGACGTGAGCAGGCGAACGCCGGTCTCGGAGCTTGCTGGGGTCTATGCATCGAGAGCGCGACGCTGGGTGACCGAGAACCCAGATCTGCGCTTGGCGTTGTTCTGGTGGCTCGCGTCGAAGGTCATCACGCTGGTACTTGGCTGGGCCGCTTCGGCAATCCTGCCAGCAAACCACATTGTCAACAAGAGCTTTGCTGGCATTTGGCGCCATTGGGACACACTGTTGTTCATTGACCTAGCTCGTCATGGCTATGGCGGCCATAAGCCGTATCTCGCGGCGTTCTTTCCTCTCTACCCGATGCTCGCCAGTGTTGTGCATACGCTCACCTTGGGTGCGCTATCGACCTACTGGAGCGCACTGGTTGTGAGCTGGGTGTTTCAGCTTGGCTGTTACTACCTCCTGCTCAGGCTTTGCAGGCGCGAGCGGAGCGAGCATGTTGCGAGGATGTCGCTACAGAACCTCGTGATATGGCCTACGGGGTTCTTCCTCGGGGTCGCATACTCCGAGCCGGTGTTTATCTTTTTCATCCTGCTCGCTTTTTGGGCCGCGAGAGAAAAACGCTGGCTTTGCGTTGCGGGTGCATACGCTCTCGCATCTGCAAGTGGAGTTGAAGGCGTCCTTCTCGGGCTGCCGATCCTGATCGAGATGCTCAGGTCACGGGTCGGCATGAAGACAGTGCTTGCAGCGCTTTCAAGCGGGCCTGCTGCGCTAGTCGCGTTCATGATATACACGTTCTCCCAGGGCCTTGGGTTCTTCGCATTCTTGGACGCCCAGCAGCATTGGAGCCGTCATACCGTGGGTCCCTGGAACGGGCTAGCGGTCGGCTTCGGCGATCTCGTTCACTATGCCCGCTGGGGGTCGAACATCTTCGTTTACACAGCAATCGACCTTGGTAGCGCGCTGGCCGTCCTTGGGCTGGTCTGGGTGATGCTGCGTGGCCGGTACCGAGCGAGCTGGATCGTCTGGACGCTAATTGTCGTCCTTGTACCGCTGAGCTCGACGACTAGGCTGAGTTTTGCACCGACCCAGCTCATGTCCATGTCCCGGCTCGTTCTACCGGCATTTCCGATATTCGTTGCGGTAGCAGATCTCCGCAGGCGTCACCCCCTGGTAGACAACGCGGTCTTGTGGGCAGCGCCAGCGCTGCAGGCATTCTTCTTCGTGCTATGGACGCTGAACTATTGGATCGCATGAAGTAGCCCGCGCGTGCGCTGCGGTTGTGATTCTGCGAAACTGTGTCCATGTCCCCGTTCTCCCTACCCGATATGCTGCGCGAGTTTCGTTCGACCCTTCGCCAGTTCTGTGATGAGAAGGTTGCTCCAAACGCTTCTAGGTATGACCGCGAGGCCGAGTACCCCTGGGACAGCTTCAAGAACTGCGTCGCGATGGAGCTGCCAGCTCTTGCGCTTCCGGAAGCCTACGGTGGCAGCGGGGGCGACTATCTGACACAGGCGGTAATGGTCCAAGAGGTTGCGAGGGCGTGCGCATCCACAGCTGTTACGCTGCAGATTACCGCACTTGGCATGACTCCGGTGGTCAACTGGGGATCTGAGCAGCTGAAGCAGCGCTACCTGCCGCGGGTTGCGTCTGGGGAGGCACAGGCTAGCTACTGCCTCTCGGAGCCGGATGCCGGTTCGGATGTGGCATCGATGAGCACCACTGCTGTGAGAGATCGCGATCACTACGTTCTCAACGGGACAAAGTACTGGGTAACCAACGCTGGGATATCCTCTACGTACACGGTCTTTGCGAAGACAGATCCGAGCGCTGGCCACAAGGGGATCTCGTGCTTCCTCGTCGAGGCTGGTTGGGGCGTCAAGGTGGCAAAGCTAGAGGAGAAGATGGGGCTGCGTGCAAGTCCGACTGGAGAGGTGGTGTTCGAGGATGTGCGCGTACCGGTCGAGAACCGCATCGGCGAGGAAGGACAAGGTTTTCTGATCGCGATGCACACCTTGGACCGTTCGAGGCCACTGATTGGTGCCCAGGCCGTTGGGATCGCGAGCGCTGCGTTGGACTACGCAGCGTCGTACCTACAGAACCGCAAGCAATTCGGCCGTCCAATCTCCGAGCTCCAGGGACTACGGTTCATGGTCGCTGACATGGCCATGCGGATCGAGGCAGCACGCTCTTTGGTGTACACAGCATGTGCGGTTGCAGACGAAGGGGATCCGAATGGTGAACTGTCGAAACTCGGTGCGATGGCGAAGTGCTTTGCGTCTGATACCGCAATGTCGGTTGCAACAGACGCGGTCCAGTTGCTTGGCGGATACGGGTACACCAAGGACTTTCCCGTGGAACGGTTCATGCGGGACGCGAAGATTACCCAGATTTATGAAGGCACCAACCAGGTGCAGCGGGTTGTGATTGCAAAGAGCATTCTCGGGTAATCCTCGCTGACATGTGGTGGAGTCGCGGGCGGTCCTTGCGCGCTGTAATGCGATCTCCAATGCTCTCTCGGCTACGTCAGAGCTGAGCGGCGCGTACGAGCAGGGCACTATAATTTGTTGGTGATCTACCGATCTACTCGAGGCCGATGAGTGCGTCGCGCTTGGTGGAGCGGATACGGTTATCCGGTGTCCATAATGGTTTGACAACCCTGATCCAAGATGGGCGGCGGTCGAGCGTGCTGGTTTGCCAACTCCTGTGCAGGTCCCTGAGTCGAGCAGCGGTGCTGCTCCAGGGCCGAGTCTTGCTAGGTGTGATGACGATTTCAGTCGCTGCGCTCTCGGCGCCAGCAGGCGTCTCGGCAAAGCCAGCTACTCCTGGATCGAGTTTCACGCTCGTGCCGTGCTCGCAGATCTCCAATACGATCACGGTCACGAGCAATACGACACTTGATCCTGGCTGTACTTACACGTCACACTTCGATGTCACTTCATCAAACGTGACGCTCAACTGCGATGGGGCAACTATCGATGGGAACGGGCAGGCAGGCGTCGGCATCGAGGTCAGCGCTCCGGCAGGTGCTGACCTATCGAACGTGACGATTCGCGGCTGCGTGGTAAAGGGATTCACCAACTCGATCCGGATAACTAGGATTGGCTTTCGCTTGCTCCCACCCGGAAAGGAATATGTACACGGCATATCGCACGTATTGATCGAGGACACCACCGTCTCTGGATCGACCGGTGTCGGAATTTATGTGGACGCATACGTGACCGACACAACTATCCGCAATGTGTCCCTAATTCGAGCTGGGAGTACTGGTGTTTACCTCGAATCAGGATCGAAGGGAAATATCGTCGAAAACGATGTCTTCTTTGACAACGGTTACCTGGCAGACGGTCCCTACTGGCACTCGACAACAGTTGGTGGCCAGGGATACTGGTTCTGGGGGACCGGGCGTGAAGGCTTGGCAATCGACGGCTCACGCGACAACGTGATCATGGGGAATCGCTTTGAGGGCAATGCAGCCGGAGGCATCTTCCTGTACGACAACTGCGGTGAGGACGTGAACCTGTCACCGCAGAGCTGGTTTCCGCGCCGCTTTGGCTCGACGGGAAACATCATCGAAGGCAACTCGTTTACCGGGGGAGTGAACGGCGTCTGGGTGGGATCGCGTATGGCTGAAAACGTCTACCCGCTGGACTGCAGCGAGCCCGCCTATGTGTCTCGGCCACTCTTTCGGATCTCATTGGACCATGCGCAGAACAATATGGTGGTGGGAAACGTCTTTACGAATGTGGTGTATGGCGTGCGCGTCGAGGACAACAATACGAGCGTCTCTTGGAATCAGTTTTATGGCGGAAGTGCTACCCACTATGCCGTGATTGTCGGAACGCCTTACCGCACCTCAGTGCTTCAAGAACCAGTTTCTGGGACGTCAGTGATCGGCAATCAGTCATGGATACCGAATCCTTCGCCCTATCGATGGGTTGACGGCGAAGTCGGGACTAGGTTCTTAGGAAACTGGGTCGGAGCCCAGCCTGGCGGCTGGTGTGCGAGCAAGGACCTTCCCCGTGACCCATTTCTTTTCGTGGTAGCGGTGCAGGTTAGAACGCCGGGATCCTCTGAGCCGACTGGACCAACTCCAACTGCTCCGACGGTAGGGGCTCAACCAGCGTGTCGCATTGCTGGAACGCAAGGTGGAAGCGAGTACTGGCTCGCGGGAGTGAACGGCACGGTCAGTCCGGCTGGGGGCGTACCTTCCTACGGATCACTTCCGAGCATGAGCATAAGGCCAGCCGCTCCAGTGGTTGGCATCGCCGCGACCCCCGATCACAAGGGTTACTGGTTGGTATCGGCCGATGGTGGTGTCTTCGCGTTCGGGGACGCGAGGTACTACGGATCAATGAGTACAAGGCACCTCGATGCTTCGGTCCTCGGCATCGCGAGCACCGGCGCAGGGGGCTACGACGAGGTCGCAGCGGACGGAGGGGTGTTCGCCTTTGGCCCCGGTTCCCGCTTCTACGGGTCGCTTCCGAGCATGAGGATAAGGCCGGCAGCTGCAGTGGTTGGCATCGCCGCGACCCCCGATCACAAGGGTTACTGGTTGGTATCGGCTAATGGTAGTGTGTTCGCGTTCGGGGACGCGAGGTACGCTGGGGCAGCGGGAGCGGGTGGTATCGTTGGGATAGCGCCTGCTTAGCGGAGCGTTGTGCGCATGTCGAATGCGACCTTGATCGCACGAGAGGTCTCCTGGTCCGCGAGAGCCACGAAGGCCTCGTGCCAATCCTCTAGAGAGAACGTATGTGTGAGCATCGCGGAAAGGTCGACGCCCCGAGATGTTACGAGGTCGAGGTAGTGAGCGATTGCGTGCTTTCGCACGCCGTTGATCTCTTCGACAGCGAAGGCGTTGGACCCGATGACAGATATCTCCTTGAAGTACAGGGGCGTCCACTCCCAGCGTCCAGGGTTGCTGACGCCGGTCTGGACCAGGGAGCCTCGAGTTGCAAGTACCCGCGCACCGACCTCGAGTGTCTCGGGACTCGCGATAGTGTCGTAGACGAGGTCGATCTTGCCCGGGTGTGCAAATGGCAGCCCAGCGAATGGCGCGCGGAGAGTTGCTCCCGACCAGCTGGCGAGGTGCTCAATGAGCCCCAAACGTGGCTGGTCACTCAGAACTAGGTCGGCGCCGATACTGCGGACCATGTCGGCCTGGGCCTCGAAACGGGCAACGACAGCGACTTCGACCTGTGGAAAGAGGGTTTTCAGAACCGATACGGTCGTGCAACCTAGCGAGCCCGCGCCGTACACGAGAACTTTGGCGCAATTTCGCGGTGGATGCCGGGTCACTGCATGCAGCGAGACCGAGAAGGGATCTGCGAGCACTGCCTGCTCGTCGGAGACGGTTTCGGGGACGGGAATGAGCATCGAGTCATGAGCGGGCATTAACTCAGCGAAGCCACCCGTAGCGTCAGAAGAGACGCCCGTGTGGATGCCCCTGGAGATCGGGCCGGCGTCAAAGCTCCAGCAGAGGTTGAAGTCACCAGCCCTGCAGGCCGGACAGGCCGGCGAGACCCCCCTCGGTACGCAGGAAAGCCATGGGTTCAGTACAACTCGCTGGCCGACCTCCACCCCGGTGGCGTCTGGCCCCAGCGCGACTACCTCAGCTACCACCTCGTGCCCAAGTACCTGGGGAAAGGATGCGAATGCTGACATCGCATTGTCGTAGCCGTCATCGGCGAAGTCCATGAAGATCTGCTTGGCGTCTGATCCGCAGATGCCAGCGAGCAAAGGCCGTGTGATGACCCAGTCGGGTCTGAGTAGCTGAGGGTCCGCGATCGTTGTCAGTGCCACGGGGCTCTGAGCAAGGCGTTGGAGGCGAGTGGATTCGCTTCCAGGTGGGTCCCATGGTTGTGGTTCCACGCCGAATACGAGTGCCTTCATTAGTTGCAAAGCCCTACCTTTCTGCACCTTTGTGCCGCTGGAGCTTTCCGCGTACGAAGCATACAGCTGCAAGTGCCCATGTCTGCTCGTTCTCAGCTGTTCGGTTGCCCGGGCTGGTGGTGTTCCCGGGCTCGAAGCCATGAAGTGCAAGGACCCAGTACTTGCGGGTGCTTGTCTGGCTTTGGAGATCAGCTAGCGTCAGTGTCCATGAAGCAGGTCAGCCTATCTGAGGCGATCGAGCAGAACGTGCAACCGGGCGATACTGTGCAGGTAATCCTTGGTCATAGCCGCTGGAGCGCGGCCGCTAGGGAGCTTGTGCGCCAGTTCTGGCACAAGGATCCCGAGATCACGCTTGTGATGTTGAGCCTCGGATCGCTCGCAGCCGCGTTCTTCAGGGGGCGCATCGTTCGCAGCGTCGTCACCTCGTACTCCGGTGACAGCTTTCCCACCTATGGTCCGAATCCGATCTTCCAGGAGGCGTACAACTCGGGTGCGGTGGCTGTGGAGCACTGGTCGATCAACACCTTCTCGCAGCGGCTCGAGGCAGCGGCGCGGGGCCTACCGGCAATGGTGACGGGGTCGTTAGCCGGCTCGGCAATGGAGGGGAATCCAGGCTATGAATCGATTGATACTGCCTTTGGCAAGGTGTCAATCGTCGCCCCGCTGGTCACCGATGTGTGCCTGGTTCACGCTGCTGTTGCTGACTCCGAAGGCAATGTCGCTATGGCACCGCCGCTGCTTGAAGGGGTATGGGGTGCATGGGCGGCGCGCAGGGGGGCAGTCGTCACTGTGGAGCGCATTGTAGATAGCCTGTCCGGGCTGGGATGGGATGTGCGGATTCCTGCTCATCGCGTGCTTGCTGTAGTGGAGGCGCCGTTCGGCGCACATCCGGGTGGATTGTATGCGCCAGGTCTGCCAGTGAAGGGGTATGGGGAGGACATCCGTTTCTGGACGGAAGCCCGAGAGGCGTGCCGGGGTGACTTCGATGCTTGGGCCGCGGAGTGGTTGCTGGGTCCAGCTACTCACGATGCCTACCTAGCGCGGCTCGGTCCGAGCAGGCTGGAGGAGCTTCGCGCCCGTGCTGATCCGCAGTCCTGGGTCCAAGACGCACGAGCGCACCCAGTGGACGAGACATCACGGCCAACTGCTTGGGAGGTCGCGGCTTCTCTCGGAGTGCGCGAGGTTGCTGCGAAGATTGCTGCGCTTGGCGCGGATGCTGTCTTGGCGGGAGCTGGCGTTGCAAACCTTGCGGCATGGGTTGCAGTCGAGTCCGCTCGCTCCGATGGCCTGCGGGTTCATCTGACTGCGGAGCTTGGACTATGGGGATACACGCCGACCCCTGCTGATCCGTACATCTTCAACCAGCGTGTGTTCCCTACGACGACAATGCTCGGGGATGCCTCGATGGTGCTGGGGATGGTGGTTGGGGGGCCGGGAACAACCACCATAGGGTGCTTGGGCGCGGCTCAGGTGGATCGGTACGCGAACATCAACTCCACGCATACAGCATCGAGGGGTGCGCTTGTGGGGTCCGGTGGTGGCAACGACGTTGCAACACGGGCGGCTGAGTCGGTTGTGGTGGTACTTGCTGGAGCAGATCGTCTCGTTCCGGTTGTGGACTATGTGACGAGCCCAGGGGAGAGGATTACCAGCGTGGTGACCGATCGGGGAATCCTGAGAAAGCGTGACGGTGAGCTGTGGATCTCCGCGATCATGAGCCACGGTGGCGCTGATGAAACTCGGGATGGTATCCGGTCGTTCAAAGATCGTTGTGGTTGGGACGTGAAGGTGGAGAGAGCGCCCGAAGTGCTTCCGGCAGTGTCGATGCGCGAGGTGCTCGCGTTGCGCAGGTTTGACCCCGAAGGGCTGTTCCTTGGGAGCGCTCTTTAGCGCAACCTTCACGTGCGCCAGTTCCAGGGGGCCCGACAGGCTGTGTCGATTGCGTGATTGGAGGGCCGTTCGGATGGTCCCTGTGAGCCTTGTGTGCTATCAGCCCGTCGTCCAAAGAACGTCGCGTCAGCGGGTTAGTGCGCGTGGTGCAATGGATTGCGCCACTGAGTCCTATGAAGGCTCCGCGGTCCAACACCTGTTCGGTATACCATGATGTGAACGCGTCGGACCGTAAGGCACCCGAGGAGACAGCCGCACCTCAGCGACGGTAGTTCTCGGTGATCAAACCCCGCGGGAGATCGCCGATGGCACTGGGTTGTCGATGCAGTTCGGCTCAGTGTTCGTCCAGGCTGGCAAGTGATTCATCGATCAGTCCAGGGCTCGCGTCTGGTTGTGTCGACCCCGCCAAGACCAGAACGAAACCCTCATGCCTGCTGGAGGCACCTGATGGAACCGGCCGACCTACGTTTGTGTTGCACACGTATCGCAAAGTTAGTCAAATACCCATGCGCATCAGCGAGTAAACGTCAGCGAAGCTCCTGTTCACCTCATCGGGTAGATCGTGCACCTGGCCAAGCGCGATTGCGCCCGAGACTATATGAGCGACCCGCTCGACCAGTGCTGTGATGTGGAGCGCCTTCGCTGGGTTCGGTCCGACAGCTACCATGCCGTGGTTGGCAAGCAGCGCCGCGCCGCGCCCCTCGAGGGCCTTTACAGCTGCTTGACCGACCTCTGCAGAGCCGCTGATCGCGTAGTCGGTGACGCGTACTTCCCCGCCAACGTACATGGAGAACTCGTCGATGCACGCTGGTACAGATCGACGTGCAATCGCGAACATTGTTGCGTGAACAGGGTGTGAGTGAATCACGGAACCCACATCGTCGAAGGCTTGGTAACACGCGAGGTGGAGCAGTTTCTCCGAGGATGCCGCGCGCTCACCCGATATCGGTGAACCATCGGGTGCGATCACTACGAGGTCATCGATAGTCATCTCGGTGTAGTCAACTGATGACGGGGTAATGCAGACATTCCCGTCCTCCATGCGGGCTGAGATATTCCCCGCGGTGCCTTCGACGAGGCCCTTGTCCAGCATCTCCTTCGCAGTCGCAAGTACCGCGTCGGGGGCATTTTCAACAAATTGCATCCTTGGTCACCTCCATTGCTCGCTTGTGTGGAACCTAGCCGATCTTCGCGCTTGCCTGTCGCCACTGCGCCGCTTGAAGTTCGCGAACCTGTTGTATGATGCCTGAGGAAACCTCTAGCCTGACGAGTATGTCAGGAGGCTGCTGGGCTTTGGGTCTTGCTTGAAGGCGCTTTCATGGGATGGTGACGATGCGGTATTTTCGGTGCATACCTTCATCTTGGCGTAGATGCGATGTGGCAGGAGTGAGTGCTAGCGATCTTGTGAGGCAGGCTTGCACCGACGCTACCGAATGGGGCAAAGGCGCTTCTGTCGGGGGCACTTGCGTGGATCGCGGGCCAGTGTGGCGCAGATGGCCCGCGCTGAGAAGTTGGGTTCCTCGCCGTAGGAGTGCGCGCGGTACGAGCATGGCTCTCAGTGCTGTCGCTATCACTGCGCTGGTCCTTGCGGGTTGCTCGAACAGCACTGGGCATTCCTCGGGGTCCAGCAACTCACAGGGGGTACTTGCCCACCAGCTGATAGTGGGCGGCATTGCCGCGGAGAGTGGCCCGCTGGCCGCTGAGTTCTCCCCAGTCTTCGACGGTGTCCAGGCATACTTCGACTATGTGAACGCGAAGGGCGGTGTGAACGGCCGCAAGCTCGTGTACTCGGCAAAGCTTGATGACGCTACCGATCCAGCTCAGGACACTGCTGATGCGAGGAGGCTCGTGGAGCAGGATCATGTCTTCGCGGTGGTCGGCGTCTCGACACCCACGTTCGCAGGCGCGGGTTATCTCGCTACGAACAAGATCCCGACTTTCGGCTACCTGATCAATACGCAGTGGTTCCATCACCCGACGCTGTTTGGCCAGGACGGATCTTATTTGGATCTTCTCCATCCTGGTCCCGAGATTGCGTATCTCGCCCACAAGGTGCACGCTCGAAGCGTCGCAGTTCTTGCTTACAGCCAGGCGCAGTCCGCGCAGTGCGCGCAAGGTTTCGTGAACAGCTTCCACGAGTTCGGGATCCACGTCGGGCTGGTGGACGAGAGCATCCCGTTTGGAGTGACCAGCCTGAGTACGGACATCCAGCGAATGAAGCAAGACGGGGTGAACTTCGTGGCGACATGCATGGATCTGTCGGGCAACGTTCTTGTCGCAACTGCCCTCCGCCAGGCTGGCATGAGCAACGTCGTCGAGTTCTGGCCGAACGGCTACAGCGAGTCCGCGCTTCGCAGCTATCCGAACCTTATGCAGGGCGTTTATTTCCTTTCCACCTTTGTTCCGTTCGAGGCACCAGCGCTTTACCGAGGGCGCTATCTTGGTATGGCACGCTTCCTTCGGGTGATGCACACGTACTTCCCGAACGAGTTGCCGAACGAGGTCGCGTTGGCTGGCTGGCTGGATGCGCAGTTATTCGTAAGAGGACTCCGAGCAGTAGGTAGGCATGTGACCCGTTCCGCGCTGGTGCGAGCAATAAACAACATGGATCACTGGACAGGAGGTGGGATACAGCCTCCTGTCGACTGGCGAGTGGCACACAACTCGCAGGGGCCCCTTGATTGCGCCGCGTTCATCCAGGTTCGAAACGGCCACTTCGTTCCGGTGTTCGGTACACCGCCGTCAGTGTTCAGGTGCTTCCCGTATCCCCAGCCGAAGCCTCCGACACTGAAGGCGATACCGCTGCCGGCCGGAGTTCCACGCGCGTAACACTGCTGAAGGTCTGCGCTGAAGGGAGACACGCGACGCTGCCCGAGTGACCGGTGCGCGACAATGGGGCTAGTGTCTGCTGTGGTCGAGCGCTAGCTGCTGTGCGCGGTTGTGCCAAGTGGTTGCGAAGTGTCGTAGTGTAAGCGCTCAGGTATAGTCATTCGTCGACATTCGGGTGTGGTTTGCGGGAGATGGGCGTGTTTAGCTCCAGGGTATTGAAGGGTCATGAACGTCTTGAGCGACATGGGACTGGTCGCGCGCTACGGGCACTGGTAGCGCTGGCGGTTGCTGTCGTGCTTGGCGGATGCACGAACGCCGCGAACGTGGCATCGGGATCGAGTAACTCCGAGGGGGTGTCTGCCCACCAGATAGTGGTGGGCGGCATTGCGGCGGTGACCGGCCCGCTTGCAGCTGAGTTTTCCCCAATCTTCGATGGCGTCCAAGCCTACTTTGACTCCGTTAACGCTAAGGGCGGTGTTGATGGCCGCAAGCTCGTGTACTCAGCCAAGCTCGACGATGCGACGGATCCCGCTCAGGACACCGCTGACGCACGCAAACTCGTCGAGCAGTATCACGTCTTTGCGGTAGTCGGAGTCTCGACGCCGACGTTCGCCGGTGCGGGTTATCTCGCTGCGAACAAGATTCCGACCTTCGGATACGTGATCAACTCCCAGTGGTTTGGCCAGCCAACCTTCTTTGGCCAGGAAGGCTCCTACTACAACCTCGCGAGCCCAGGGCCTGAGGTTTCCTACCTCGCCCACAAGGTGCACGCTCGCAGTGTCGCGGTGCTCGCCTACAGCCAAACCCAGTCCCAACAGTGTGCTCAAGGATTTGTGAACAGCTTCCACAAGTTCGGGATCCACGTTGGGCTCGTGGACGAGAGCATCCCGTTTGGCGTGACCAGCCTGAGCACGGACGTCCAGCGGATGAAGCAAGACGGGATCAACTTCGTTGCGACCTGTATGGATCTCTCTGGCAACACCTTGCTATCTACGGGGCTGCGCCAGGCTGGTATGGCGAACGTCAAGCAGTATTGGCCAACGGGCTACAGCGAGGCGGCGCTTCACAGCTACGCGAGCTTGATGAATGGAGTGTACTTCTTCTCGGCTGCGGTGCCCTTTGAGGCGCCTGCGCTTTATCCGGGTCGGTATCCGGGCATGGAGCGTTTCCTCGCGGTGATGCATCATTACTACCCGAACGAGCTGCCCAACCAGGTCGCGCTCGCTGGTTGGCTCAACGCACAGCTCTTTGTGAAGGGTCTAAGGGCAGTTGGTCGGCATCTCACACGTTCCGCTCTGGTTCGCGCTATCAACAAGATGACCCACTGGACCGGCGGGGGCTTACTTGCGCCGGTGGACTGGAAGGTTGCTCATGACCACGGCGGTCCGCTCGATTGCAACGCGTTCATCCAGGTGCGAAACGGCCACTTCGTCCCGGTGTTCGGTACACCGCCGTCAGTGTTCAGGTGCTTCCCGTATCCCCAGCCGAAGCCTCCGACACTGAAGGCGATACCGCTGCCGGCCGGGGTGCCCGGAGCCTGATTCGGTTGCGCAGGGCACTTCGGGGGCTATGGCGGGGTAGGGGAGCTGCGCTCTCGAGTTCTTGGGGCTCGAGCGAGGGTGCCGTTAGCTGGCCCTCTGGTCGATCGGAGCTCGCTGAGATCCGGGAATGCTGTTGAGACCTAGATGAGCACCTTCATCACCTACCTGATCCCGGGTATACCGGTTGGGTGTGTCTACGCCCTCATGGCCGTAGGGCTGGTCCTCACTTACAAGACCTCGGGTGTGTTCAACCTCGCCTTCGGCGCCCAGGCATATGTTTCGGCACTCGTGTTCTATCTGAGCGTAGAGTCTCTCGGATGGCCGATCTGGGCTGGCGCGCTTGTTGCGATCCTGCTTGTCGGCCCGCTGGTCGGTGTGGCACTTGATCGCATGCTGTTTCGCCACATTCGAGCCGCTCCATCGATTGTCAAGCTTGTGGTCGCTCTAGCGTTACTGATCGGGATCCCGACCACTATGAAGCTGCTCTTTGGGAACGCGACGCGCTTGAATCCGCCGAGCATCGTCGCAAATGCCAGCCAGGTGTATCACTTTGGTGCCTACTACGTGAGCAAGGGGGAGATCGTCACGGTAGCGGTGACGGTTGTCGTGGTCGCTCTCCTTGGCGCATTGTTTCGCTACAGCGAGCTTGGCCTGCATATGCGAGCTGTGGTCGAGAGCCCGCGCATGCTGGAGCTTGCGGGGGTTAACGCAGATCGGGTTGGAACGTTCGCGTGGGGCCTTTCCAGCTTCCTGGCCGGTCTCGCTGGAGTGCTCCTAGCCCCGCTGTTCTCTAGGGTCAGCTCGCTGGACTTCACTACACTTCTCGTGTCGGCAATTGCCGCGGCCGCACTGGGCAGCCTCACCAGCTTGCCGTTAACTCTTCTTGGCGGATTGCTTCTCGGCATCGGCCAGGCTGTGCTCACCGGCTACCTGCCGCTAAACAGCGTGCTTGCGACCGGCTTGCGACCTGCCTTTCCCTTCGTGGTGCTGGTGTTGTTGCTTCTGGCACTGCCTGGACTCCGAGGCTCGATGGAGGTCATCGACCCACTCTCGGGATGCGACCCACCACCACCACCGCTTGCTGCATCCGTTCGAGATCCGCGACTCGACCGCGTGGCGCGGATTGGCTTCCCAGTGTTCGTGGCCGCATTCGTTCTTTCCGCGATGACCTGGGTGCCATCGTTCTGGGTGTTCATCCTCACCCAGGGTATTGCGTTCAGCATCATCTTCTTGTCGATCACCGTGCTTACGGGAATGGGGGGGCAGATATCACTCTGCCAGGCATCTTTTGCGGGTTTCGGCGCTTTTGCAGCAGGCCAGCTTGCTATGCACCTTGGCTTGTCGGTGATCCTCGGTGCTCTGGTTGGCGCAGTTGCAGCCGCAGTCCTCGGTGCTCTGGTCGCGCTTCCAGCATTGCGCCTTGGAGGAATAGCGCTTGCTCTCGCAACGCTAGCGTTCGCGCTCTTAGCTGACAATGTTTTATTCCCGCTCGGGTGGCTCGGCAACGGAACCACGGGCGTCTCGGTCCCGAGACCGGTCATTGGGTCGATCAGCTTTGCTGGGACGCGGGCGTTCTTCCTACTAGCCTTGGTCGTTCTCGCGGCTTGCTCCGCGGTGGTGATCATGATGAGACGCGGCATGACTGGTAGGTACTTGGCTGCGATTAGAGGAAGCGAGCTCGCAGCGTCGACGGTCGGGATCAACGTGGCTCGCGCGAAGGTAATGGTGTTCGCACTCTCAGCTGGGCTCGCTGGCATTGGTGGTGTCGTCTATGCCTCGACGCAGGGAAGCGTTTCGCCAACGGACTTCAATTACTTCTTCTCCCTGGTCTTCGTAGTGCTGGTAGTCACAACGGGCGTGAAGACCGTTGAGGGTGCGATCAACGCTGGTATGGCATACGTGATATTGCAGCAGTTGCTGTCGTACATACCGAATCACCCCGCGTGGCTTCATAGGTTCAGCGGCATTGAGATACTGCTCTTTGCCCTTGGCGCGCTCGGTTATGTGATCCATCCAGAAGGCATGGTCGAGTTCCAAAAGAGGTTCTGGACGGAACGCATAGCGCGCATGCTCGACCGTCGCGGTGGTCACCAGCCTAGTGAGGGAAGCGGTCTTGGGGGCCACGGTGAGGCCCTTTTGGAGGGCAAGGCACCGGATGGCTGGCGGCCTAGCGAAGGGGGCGGGCTCGGCTTGCGGGGTGGGGCCGCTGGACTCGATGGCACGCAAGGATGACAGCGCTGTTCTCCGCCGAGGGCATATCAAAGCACTTCGGCGGTGTCGTCGCGCTTTCGGAGATGTCCCTAGAGGTGGACACTGGTGAGGCGGTCGGCCTCGTCGGGCCAAATGGTGCAGGAAAGACGACGCTGTTCAACTGCCTGCTTGGTATCGTCCGTCCCGACACCGGTTCTGTGTTCTTCGATGGTCGTCGGATCGATGGCCTGCGCCTATACAAGAGGGCCCGGCTCGGGATCGGCCGGACATTCCAGCGCTTGGAGCTGTTCTCTGGAATGACCGTTCTGGATCACCTGCTCGTAGCGCTTCGCGCAAGGGGTGATGGCGCGCAGCTGTGGAAGGATCTCGTGGGAATTGGTGGTCCGCGGCGTTCGGAGATCGATACTGCTATGCGAGTTCTTGGCCTCGTCGGGCTGGCCGATTCAGCTGGAGCGATGGTCGAGTCACTCACGCTTGGCCACGGTAGGTTGTTGGAGCTGGCCCGGGCGATTGTCGCAGGCCCGCGGCTGTTGATGCTCGACGAGCCTTCATCCGGGCTCGACTCAGCAGAGACCGCGGTGCTGGTCGATGTGCTCAAGAGTGTGCGCTCGGAAACTGGTGCCGCGATATTGCTGGTTGAGCATGACCTTGACATGGTCAGCCTGCTGGTGGAGAAGCTGTACGTGCTGGACTTCGGGAAGCTGATCGCAGCTGGTCCGATTCGTGAGGTGCTCGCCGATGCAAGCGTGCGTCGGGCCTACCTCGGGGGTGAGCAGTGAAGCAAGGCTTACGGCCGAGCGCAGTTGTCGGGCGAGGTGATGACGCGTCTAAGCGCAACAGCGACAAACCGCTGCTTCAAGTGGACTCCGTCGAGGCTTCCTACGGTCCCTACAAGGCGCTCTTTGGCGTGTCGTTCAGTGTCGCTGAGGGATCTGCTATGGCGTTGCTCGGCTCTAACGGCGCTGGGAAGTCGACGGTGTCGCGAGTTGTCAGCGGACTCATCCCAGCTACGAGTGGCAGGGTCATCTTCGCTGGCCAGGACGTGACTGGCCTTTCTGCATGGCGCATTGCCCGTCTTGGGCTCGCACACGCACCGGAGGGAAGGTCGGTATTCGCATCGCTCACCGTGCTCGAGAACCTCCAGCTCACCTTCCGCAGGTCACTTGGGAAGGAGGCGGTAGGGGATGCCCTCGCGGCCGCGTTCAGTGAGTTTCCCCGTCTCGGGGAGCGCCAATCACAGCTAGCGGGAACTCTGTCAGGTGGAGAGCAACGCATGCTTGCATTGGCGAAGGTACTTGCTGTTCCTCCCAAGCTGTTGATTGTAGACGAGCTCTCCTTGGGACTTGCTCCGATTATCGCGGATGAGGTATTCGAACGCCTGGATGCGATTCGCTCTCGTGGAACCTCACTTCTCATCGTCGAACAGCACGTTGGCAGGGCACTTGAGCTTGCGGACCGTGTGGTGCTGCTTTTCAAGGGACAGGTTTCCTACGAGGGGCCCGTCTCGGAACTCGGCGACCTTGCCCACCAGGTGCTGCCGACGCAGGGCAGTCCTGCAGCTGGCGAGCAGGACACCTGAGAGAGCGGACACCACCTAAGCCCAGACAGTGCGGCGATGCTAGGGGCAATCAGTGCGCTCTCTGGGACTTGAGGTGTCGCTTAGAGTTTGCTCAGCTGCATCCCTTTGGCGCGCTACCGCCGCCTGCAAGGCTGAGCAGGCTGCACATGGTCTGCTTGGACATGAGCCAGCGGCCGCCAGCTACTTCGACCGCATACCCCGCAGAGGTCTCAAGGGTGGTCACCTTGCCATTTGAACTCGATATGAGCGAGTAGTTGACCTTTGCGCAGGGATAGCTCAGGGACTCCTGGCTGCAGATCGAAGCAGAAGGGAAGGAGACAGCGGTCACCTCGGCGCCGAGTCCGGTAGGCATGATCGCAAGGTCTTTTGTCATCGCGGGGACGATAGCTGACCCGCCTTGGATGTACTTGGCTTTAGAGGCAATGTCTTTGTTTGCACTGTTGAAAACAGCGGTGTATATCACGTTGATCTGAGCGCGCGCAGCGCTGACATTGAGTGGCGGAAGCTTTGCAGGTGCGTGCGCCTTCGTGGTTTTCGTGCTCGTGGAACAGGCTGAAAGAGCGATAGCGCCAGCTGCGATGCTCACTATGGCTATACGTAATCGACCTCGCAACTTTACCTCCTCTTTCTGGACCGAACTGGTCGCAATGTGCACGTCGGAGTATGTCTCTTCGGCCATACTACCCGAGGTTGCACACCAGTCAACCGTCCGGGGATCCGTGAGCGAAGCTTCTCAGGTTCACGGCTCGCAAGTGTGAGCGCGTGGGGTTGCCAACTGCTGCCCAAACCATCACCGACTATGTGCGAACGTATGTGCTAGTCTGCCAATGTGAGATTGTCGGAGTGGGCAGAGCGAGAAGGGGTGCACTACCAGACCGCCTGGCGGTGGTTC
>JAJZXF010000027.1 GCA_021802485.1 Actinomycetes bacterium
CCATCGCCCGAAGCCTCGGTTACGACGACGCAAGACAGATGTTGGGGCCGGGTCGGCTCCTTACGCGACAGCCGCGTAGGTCTTCTGACCGCGCGACTTGTTCAGCGACAGACCCTTAGGTGACCTCAGCGAGGTCGACGCCGAGGCGGCTGAGGTATGCGAGCTTTCTTCCTAGAGCTTTTCGCCAAGCGGAAAAGTCTTCCTCGAAATGATCGCGGTCGCCGTCTTCATAGGCGTGCTCAAGTTCGTCGAAGGCCTCGTCCTCTGCGTCGAGCAGGGCTCGGTAGTTCCTGAACACCTGGTCGTCTATGACTCCAGCAAGTGTCATGGCACCTCCATGTGGTTGGGTTAGTGACAAGACCAATCTAGCAATGGATCTTGGCGAGGTCTCGCCGTAATGTCGTGGCACGAATGCCAGCCAACGGCCTGCATGAGAATGTGTGGATAGTGGGGACCGGTGAACTATCCTGCCCCTACGGACTGAGATTGCGGGCCGTCTGCCGTGATGTCCAGGCAAGACGTAAGTCATGCGGCCCCCTCAGCGGCGCTGGTGGCCGTCTCTTCGCTCCCGCTTCCACGCCCAGCACCAACTGCTCTTGGCTCCGCAGCAGCTGAAGCCAGCCCAGGTTCGTGCCCTTGTGGCCTGTGACCGGCATTCCAGCAGCGAAAGCAAGTTTGATCTCTTTATTTGTGTTCGCTATCTCGGTCAAAGGGCAAGGTTTTCGCTCACAAACAAACAGATCAATACGTGGTTTGAGAATTTAGCTCATCCAGGCGCGTGGCTGCTTTGGTGAGGATCATCGCGTGTTCCGCGAGGGCGCCGAGTTCTCCTCTCACCTGGATCAGGCCAGCGGCGAGCGCATCGATTGCGGTTATCTCGCCGCGCGCGATACGCGTAGCCGTCTCGTACTCTTCGCGGACAGTGAGGTCTGGGTTCTCAGTTTCACCGAGGTCGATGGATAGACCGCCGGAGGTCATGAGCATGAAGTAGCTGAGTGGCCCATCGTTGTCGCGGGTCAGGATGTATTGGATGGTCCACGATCGCGCAGGAGGGCCATCGTTTGCTGGCATGAGGGTGGCTGTGATTCGGTTGAACGCGGCCACCCATTGCTCTTCCAGGAACTTCGGCATCCCGATTAATCGACCTGCAGTTTGGAGGAGATGCAAGCCGCCGACGGGATGCGCTTGATCTTGGCTGATCTGGTCAACCTGCAGCTGACTCAGTTTGAGCTCTGCCAGGCGCCTGCGCAGGTGGAGCGCCGGAGGGGCGGATGCGCCTTGCTATCTTTCTTCCAAGCCAGACCAGCGGGTCATACGAGGCATCCACAACTCGTTCTTTCAGCGGAATGATCGCGTTATCGGTGATGTGTATCTCCTCTGGGCAGACTTCAGTGCAGCACTTTGTGATGTTGCACATCCCAAGGCCCATCCTTTTTCTGAGAAGCTGCCTGCGGTCGTTTGTGTCAAGGGGATGCATCTCCAGCTCCGCATAGCGCACGAACAGTCGCGGGCCGGCGTAACGCCCCTTGTTCTCTTCGTGATCACGGATGACGTGGCAGACATTCTGACAAAGAAAGCATTCGATGCATTTGTGGAACTCTTGGGCACGGTCGACATCTTTCTGGTCCATCCTGTAGGTGCCATCTGCCTCCCTCGCGCGGGGTGTGAATGCTGGAACCTGCTTTGCCATCTCGTAGTTGAAAGATACATCCGTAACCAGGTCTCTTATGATTGGGAAGGTCCTCATGGGCGCTATGGTGATCGGCTGGCTGACGTCAAGAGTGTTCATGCGTGTCATGCACATGAGCTTGGGCATGCCATTGATCTCTGCACTGCAGGATCCACACTTTCCTGCTTTGCAATTCCAGCGCACAGCGAGGTCGTTCGCCTGGGTTGCTTGAAGCCGGTGCACCAAGTCGAGCACCACCTCGCCGTCCTCCGCGTGCACCTGGTACTCCTGGAACGATCCGCCATCTTCGGTGCCACGCCAGACGCGCATGGTTACGTCAGCCATCAGTATTAGTCCTCCAACTCCTCTTGACTTCTGCCATTCATATCGTGCTCTGTACGCGCTTGCTGCGTGAACACCCGATCCCAGTCCAAAGCGCCATCCGCGTTAGCTCTTGAAGAGTTCTGCGAGGTCATCGGGCATCACCGGCAAAGGCTCTGGTGTGACGGTCAGCTCGCCATCGTTGTAGCGAACCACCATGTTCACCTTTCCTAGTTCTGGATCCGGCTGGGGATAGTCGTCTCGCGTGTGGCCACCTCGGCTCTCTTTCCGCACAAGTGCGGCCATGGCTATGCATCTTGCGACCGTGGTCATTGAGCGGAGATCCATAGCGAGGTGCCAACCTGGATTGTACTGGAGGTGTCCTTCGACGCTGGCCACGGACGCCTCGCGCTGGATCTCCTCCAGGCGGCCTTGTGCCTCTTCGAGTTCGTCGCCGGTGCGTACTATCCCAACGAGGGATTGCATGCACTCCTGAAGCTTCCTATGAACTTCGTACGGGTTGGTGCCGCCACTTCTGTCGAACACTGAAAGCGCCTCGCGGGCCAAGGAATCGACCTGTGCGGGGTCGATTGATGGCATATCACTCATCGCGGCTGCAGCTGCAGCCGCACCAAGACCAGCCCGCCTGCCGAACACTACGAGGTCGCTCAGGGAGTTCCCGCCAAGGCGGTTCGAGCCGTGCATGCCCCCGGCAACCTCGCCTGCAGCGAACAGCCCTGGGAGGCTGGATGCCCCGGTATCCGGGTCAACCCTCACCCCGCCCATCATGTAGTGACACGTTGGGCCGACCTCCATGGGCTCCGTGGTGATGTCCACGCCCGCAAGCTGCTTGAACTGGTGGTACATAGACGGCAGGCGCCTTTTTATGTACTCGGGATCACGTCTGGATGCAATGTCCAAGAAGACACCGCCGTGCGGGCTTCCTCTTCCGGCCTTGATCTCGGAGTTGATCGCTCTGGCAACCTCATCTCTCGGCAAGAGGTCTGGTGTACGCCGTGCACCGACTTTGTCTGTGTACCAGCGGTCTGCCTCCTCTTCCGTGTCGGCAGTCTCTGCGCGGAACATCTCCGGCACGTAGTCGAACATGAACCGTTTGCCGTCGCTGTTCTTGAGCACCCCACCATCGCCGCGCACGCCTTCGGTGACGAGAAGGCCGCGAACCGACGGGGGCCATACCATCCCGGTTGGGTGAAACTGGAGGAACTCCATGTCGATGAGGTCTGCTCCTGCCCACAGAGCGAGTGAATGCCCGTCGCCGGTGTACTCCCAGGAGTTAGAGGTGATCTTGTACGCCTTGCCGACTCCTCCGGTGGCAAGCACGGTCGCCTTCGCCCGAAAGACTACGAACTTGCCCGATTCACGCCAGTAGCCGAGAGCGCCCACAACCCGATTGGCGTCGGTGAGGAGCCGAAGGATCGTGCATTCCATGAAGACCCGTACGTCGAGGCTGGTCGCTTTGTTCTGAAGGGTTCGGATGAGTTCCAGGCCTGTTCTGTCCCCGACGTGAGCGAGGCGAGCGTAACGATGCCCACCAAAGTCTCGCTGAAGGATGCGCCCGTCGGGTGTCCGGTCGAAGAGTGCCCCCCACTCTTCAAGTTCCCGGACGCGATCAGGGGCCTCTTGGGCATGGAGCTGGGCCATGCGCCAGTTGTTGAGCATCTTCCCCCCGCGCATGGTGTCTCGAAAGTGCACTCGCCAGTTGTCCTCTGGGTATACGTTCCCCATTGAGGCAGCGATCCCGCCCTCTGCCATAACCGTGTGAGCTTTGCCGAACAGGGACTTGCATACGAGTCCGGTGGATGCCCCCTCGGACTTAGCAGCTATCGCCGCTCGGATACCAGCTCCGCCAGCGCCTATGACAAGGACATCAAGGTCATGGACCTCGTCGACTGTGATCGTTGTCATTAGAAGAACCTCGGATCGTGGATGAGCCCGGAGGCTACGAGACGTACATAGAGATCGGTCAGCGCCACGAATATGAGGCTGGCCCAGGCGAAGCGCATGTGGATTGCGTTGAGCGGTGTGAGCTTCTTCCAGATCCAGTGGCGCACGGGGTGCTTTGCTAACTGGTTGAGGCGTCCGCCCGCGATGTGCCTGCACGAGTGGCAAGAGAGGCTGTAGAGCCACAGAAGTACGGCGTTGACGGTGAGGACCAGGCTTCCAAGGCCCATGCCCCAGCCGCCGTTCGGGAAGTCGAAGGCCCTGACCGCGTCGACGGTCAAGAACACATTGAAGACGATTCCCGCGTAGAAGAACCAGCGGTGAGCGTTCTGCAATATCAGCGGGAATCGAGTCTCGCCGAAGTACCGAGGCCGCGCATCTGCGACTGCGCAGGCGGGTGGAGCGAAGAAAAACGAGCGGTAGTAGGCCTTGCGGTAGTAGTAACACGTGAGGCGAAAGCCGAGTGGGAACCACAGGATGATAAGTGCCGGCGAGAGCTTCCACCAAGTGCCAACGATAGGTAGTTGCTGGTACTTGCAGTTGGATGAGACGCACGGGGAGTAGAACGGGCTGATGTACGGCGGATGGTAATAGTGAGCGTTCTGGAATGCAACCCACGTTGAGTAGGCGACAAACGCAAGCAGGGTAGCAGCAGTGGCTGCTGAAGGTATCCACCAGCGATCTGTCCTGGACGTCTTCACATCAGGTCCCCCTCTTCGCCGGCCAAGTTCCACGGGCGCGGGCCTGATCTCTTCGACTGTGGTCAATGTACGCTCACCTCCTGGTGGCTCTCACGTCGCTGTAAGCAGTGTTCGTGCAAGGCATGAAGCATGAGCGCGCCGCACGGACACAAAGTCACGGTTGTACGTGTCGCGACCTGAGCCAAGCAGGCGTGACACGTCGCGATCCACTCTGTTGCCTTGGGATCGCAGGCCCCATCTTCGCGCCAACTTCGGTCCCGAGGCGAAATCGAGACATATTGGCAGGCAGACGACGTGATTGCAGTTTCCGTGAGATGCTGAGCCCAGGCGTGGGCGAGCATCGCTAGAGTTCGCATCCCGCGAGAGCAAGGCCTTATGGGCATATGCTCTGAACGTGTTAGGAGACGTATCAGGAGATAGGCCAGCGACCCTTGGGAAACTGAAAGCTTCAGGGTGGCGGTCCCAGCCGGTCGCACGAGAGATCCAGCGCAACGCGGCCGAAAGGATAGCCGCTGGGTCGCAGCTTGTAGAGGGGGTGATCGGCTTTGATGGATCGGTAATACCCCAGCTCGAGAACGCGCTACTGGCAGGACATGACATTATATTCCTGGGAGAGCGAGGGCAGGCGAAGAGCAGGATAATGCGCTCGCTCTCAGCGCTGCTCGATGCGTGGCTTCCGATCGTCGCTGGCTCCGAGATCAACGACGATCCTACCCGACCTGTTTCAAAGTTTGCGCGGGATCTGGTTGCAGAAGCTGGCGACGAGTGTCCGATCGAGTGGGTGAGTCGCGAAGATCGCTTCACGGAGAAGCTTGCAACCCCTGACACCTCGATGGCGGACGTTCTGGGGGAGATCGACCCGATGAAAGTAGCCGAAGGTCGCTACCTTTCGGATGAGCTGACAGTGCATTACGGGCTGCTCCCAAGGGCCAATCGCGGAATATTCGCGATCAACGAACTCGCCGATCTTGCAGCGCGCGTCCAGGTGGGCCTGTTCAATATCCTCGAGGAGCGTGATGTGCAGATCCGTGGCTACAAGGTCCGCCTTCCGCTTGATGTGGTTTTTCTTGCATCGGCAAACCCAGAGGACTACACGAATCGGGGTCGCATCATCACCCCCCTCAAAGATCGCTTTGGATCGGAGATCCGTACCCACTACCCGAAAGACACGCGGGCCGAACTGGCTGTCATTGCTCAAGAAACCCGACCGTTACGGGCCGCTGGGGTGGTGGTCCGGACCCCGGAGTTCATGTCTGAGGTGATAGCCGAGATCAGCCAGCAAGCGCGTTCACATCCGCATGTGAACAAGCGATCGGGCGTGTCGGTGAGGATGTCGCTTGCTAACCACGAGATCCTGGAGGCTAACGCGATGAGGCGTGCACTGCGATGCGGTGAGTCTGAGGCCGCACCCCGTGTCAGTGACCTCGCCTTTCTGGCCGCGTCCATGTTTGGCAAGATCGAACTCGACGCATTCGACGACGAGGCCGGTGAGCGCGTGTTTGCCGAGGTCGCCTCGAAGGCCGTATTGAAGGTCTTCACCCGGCTTTGCGGAGACGAGCAGATCCTGGAGGTCATTGAGGGTTTTCGGGATGGGACCGTCGTGGTGGTGGGGGACCAGGTCAGCTCAGGCAATTACACGGATATCCTCGTGCGAATGCCTGCGCTGGAGCGCTTGGCAATGTCACTTGCTGTGGCCGATCACGAGAATCCTGCGGCGCTCGCGAGCGCCGCAGAGCTGATCCTCGAGGGCCTTCATCTCACAGGCAAGCTTAGCAAATCGGCTGTTGACGGCTCCAGCCCCGAGGCTGGCATCACCTACAGCGGGAGGTGCTGACCAACGTTGGTCCGTTTCGTGTACGAGCGCTGTTCGGGTGGGAGCGAACGTCGCTCCTGGGGTGCGCTCGATCGGGAGGTGCTGTTTGATCAGATAGCCTCCGACCTGCTGGAGCGCGGGGACATGTCGGCCGTCCTGCAGAAGGTTGTGAGTAACGGATTCCCTTTGTCCGGCCGCGGGAAGATCGACGGCACGAGGCAGATGATAGTGACCCTCAGGCGCATGCGGCACTTGAAGGCGCAGTCCCACGGTCTTTCTGAGCTTTTCGAGGGAATCTCTCAGCAGCTGGAAGAGGTCGTGATGCTTGAATGTGGAGAGCTTGAGGAACTCTCGCGCGAGGCACAGGATCCCGGTGGGGATGCGGATTGCGAGTTGTTCCAGGATGCGCTGTCGGAGAAGAGGGTATTTCTTAATACCCTTCCCCCAGGTATCGATAAGCGCATGGCGGAGCTTGAAGGGTACGAGTTCACCTCTTCCAGTGCCCGTGAACGCTTTGGCAAACTTCGCGCTTGGCTCTCGAGCCAGGTAGTAGGGAGCTGTTTTGGCCGTCTTGGCTTGGCACGTGCAGATCTCGACGGGCTTGGCGGGAAGCGCCTTGGAGAGTGCATCGAGGTTCTCAATGCACTGCTGGAGCGACGCCACGAAGCAGGTAGGAAGGGCGTGGATCACGAAGCTGGTTGGTTTACCAGTCTTGTCGATTTGTTCGGAGATCTCCTAGGAGAGGGCGAGCAAGACCTGGATGGACTTCTTCGGCGCGTTGCGTCACAGTTGGTCGCAGCCGAGAAGTTATTGGAATCCCTTCCGGCAGGGCAAAGAGATGAGATGCGAGGACTCGTGGAGGGGGCGCTTTCGGGTTTGGGTCTACTTTCGCAGGTGACGAGGCTGGTGGGAAACCTCCGGCGGGCCTTCCCCGATATTGCGCAGTACAAGAGCTACCCGGTGTCAGGGGCAAGGCAGTTGGATCTTGTGGATGGAACGGAGCTGATGCGCGAACTTGCTGAGATGGAGCAGCTTGAGCAGGCGCTTGCCGCGGTCCGGTCTCCAGGAGACCTGGTTCATATCGATATTCACCAGGTCTCCCGCCTGCTTGGTCCTGCTGGTGCATCTTCGTTCCAGCAGTTGTCGGATGCGGGTCGCTCGCTGGAGACTGCCCGGCTGCTGGAGGTTAGCGACAACCGCTGGAGGCTTAGCCCAGAGGGGGTGCGGAGGATGGGAGCGGCTGTGCTGACAGACATCTTCGCGTCTGTCCTCGCGGGGCGCAGCGGCGAGCACGAGCTCGACTCGATCGCGGGCGTCGGCCACGATGTGCTGGAGTGGACGAGGCCGTATGAGCCAGGTGGGCCGATGAACCTGAACATGGCCAAGACCTTCAAGAATGCCCTAGTGCGGTCCGCATCGTCGCACTCGGGGCCCTACATGCCGTTGAGGCTGGCCGCTGACGACTTCGAGGTTGACGCGATGGGCGATGTTGTAGGCGCGTCAACGGTCGTAGCGCTGGACATTTCGTTGTCAATGCCGATGCACGGGAGCTTTGTTGCTGCCAAGAAGGTCGCTGTTGCGATGCACGCGCTGGTCTCAACTCGTTTTCCGCACGACTTTCTTGGGTTTGTGGGTTTCTCTAAGCGGGCACGTGAGATCAAGCCGGCGGAGATTGCCGAGATCTCATGGGACTTAGAGCACGGGACCAATATCCAGCATGCGCTCCAACTCGCGCGTCGCATGTTGTCCGGCAGGTACGGAACGAAGCAGGTGCTTTTGATAACCGATGGTGAGCCGACATCGCACTTTCAACCCGGGGGAGAGGTGTTCTTCAGCTACCCACCGGTTCCAGAAACCGTCGATTCCACCATGCGTGAGCTTGCCAGGTGCGCCGCAGTAGGGATAATTGTGAACACGTTCATGCTCACCACGCCCGGCTTTGGTGGCCCCCCTGGCTCCAATGCTTCTCGTTCTGCGGGTCCACATTCAGGGGAATTCACCGAGCGGCTCGTTTCTTCTGCGGCCGGACGAGTGATGCTCACCACGCCTGGAGCGCTTGGTCGCCACGTCTTGGTGGACTTCATCACCGGCCGGCGAGCTGTGCGCAAGTACTGAGCGGAAGCTCTCGAGCCAGTTGGATGAGAGGGATCTTTCTTCAGTCGGAGGAACTAGCAGCTCGCGAAGTGCTTTGGTCTCGCTGGGCTTCGTGTCGAGGTTGCTGTGAGACATCGAGAACGTTACTTCGAACCTCGTCCCTCGCTCGGTGAGCCACAGTATCGGTCACCGCTTGGTTGGCCCGTTGATCTGCTCGGCTCCCCAGTGACTTCTCTGATGGGCGAAGCAAGCAGCTTCATTGGCACTCGACCTTTGACTTTTCTTGGCTGCACCGGAAGGTCGGCCGAAGAGCCGGTTCAGACCCACCGCGGGTATTCACCACGGGAGTAACATTCACCGGGATTGTCGGGGATATGCCCAGAGCCCTGATTCCCCGGTATGGCCGGGTTCAAAGCCTGCCGCTCACGAGGACGCGAGAGTAGGCCACCGTGAAGAATAACCCGCTCTTGCCGATGTGCTGAAGCGAGGCCACGACGCCTCCGCCTGGAGCCACGCCAGATGGCAAGTCGTGGAGCTGAACGGTCCCGTCAGATCGGGCGGTGGCCACGCTAGGCAGCCCATGGCCGCCGCCCATCTCGGAGAAGCCGAAGTCCACACCTCCTCCGGGTCTCGTGAGAAGTGGCTTCCGCCAGCCGTCGGTGGTGGGAGGTGGATCATCGTCGGAGTGGTCGAACCCGCGCCGAACTTGGCAAGTTCCACGGAGTAGTGTCCCAACTGAGTGGCAACCAGAGCGCTCCATCCCCGCCGAAGCTGACAGCGCCGACGTCTCCTGGGACGTTTGAGGCGCTGGCTTGTCCGCAAGACGTGATGGTGGCTACATCTGTTATGCCGTTCGGGGGCGATGTATCTCCTGCCCCGAAGGTGACCGCGAGCGTGCCGTCCGGCGCGACGGCGACATTCCTCACGGTCCCGCTGCTCACGGCAAGGTTCCAAGTCCGCGAGGAAGAGCCTTTTTTCGACAGGAGGAACGCCACGGTGGCGCCGTCGGTCTCGCGAGGGACCACCCAGATCCCCCCTCTCGGATCGCGCGAGACGGCGAGCACCGACGAGACTCGGGCGGGCAGCGCGAGGGGTACGTGAGTTGCGATGATGGCTGGGACGGACGCGAAAGGCTGACGTCCCTTGATCTCGGTATCGATATGGTTCTGGGCAGAGAGCGGCTTCGATGAATTCGGTGTTCGGAATTCGGTGTTCGTGTGGCTGTGTTGAGGCGATCTTCTGTGCTCGACCACCAATGTGTGAACTCAGCTCGTGTCTCCAGTTGTCTTGCGGGAAGGCCGAAGTCTCAAAAAAAACTGAGAAAATTCCATCTTGCTATTGATTTGTCGTCTCGTTCAGTGGATAATAACTTAGATGTAACTACACCTATGCCATGACTTTGGCGAGGGGAGGCATCGATGGACATAGTGTCATTGCTGTACAGGCACCCGCAGATGGACTGGCACGACCGGGCAAATTGCGCTGGCGTCGATCCTGATCTGTTCTTTCCTGAACGGGGCGAGTCTCCCCGCGAGGCGAAGCAGGTTTGTCGTGGTTGCGTCGTGCGGGAGGACTGCTTGGCTTTTGCGATCTCGAGCGGCGAGCGTTTTGGCGTCTGGGGAGGGATGACCGAGCGGGAGCGGCGCTTATATCGCCGGCGAGTTCTCGGCCAGAGCGCGTAGGAGCTGGAGGATATTCGCTAACGCCCGACCAGATAACGCACCCGGTCATCAAGATCGCTTGGTGCTTATGCAATGGGTGTGGTCACGCTCCCGAGATGCTCGAGTCTCGCTTCGATCGTTCGGTCATCAGCGACGTCGAGTTCCTTCCACCTGTGCTTGGGTATGGCATCGAGTGCTCGCGAGGGGATTAGCCCAACCAGTTCCGCTTGCTTGATCTGGGCTTGGCGCGCAATGAAATCGAACACCTGCATGGGTCCCATGAACGCCGGCTCAAGCAAGTTGCACGAGACTTGAGCTGTTCCGTCGACGCAAAGAGCAAGAGAGCGGACGAAGAGTCCCCTTAGGTTTCGAGCGATCTCCCGGGCGAGGTCAACACCACCTTCTGCTAGTGAGATGTTGTAGGCCACGAGGATCCTGCGTGCCCCTACGCAGGCAGCGCCAGCGCTCCGGTGGGGCACATGGGGTCCCGCGTCAGGCGCGAGCGAGACAAAGGCACGTCGGCGTATTTCCGGGAGGTCGCGGCCGGGACCGTATAGGAAGCAAGGAAGTTGCAGATCGTTCGCGGCCCATGATGCAAAGGCGTTTCTCGCTCGGAGCGCTTTGTCGACTGGTGCGTTCATTGCCTGGCCGCGGGCGGTAAAGGAAAGTGGTACAAACGGAATCACGTCGACTACACCAAGGCGCGGGTGGATGCCCCGATGACTCTTGATGTCAAGAAGGCCGACCGCGGCTTTCACGATCGCACGGGCCGCCTCCTGCGCATCTGGCCCAGCTAGGGTGAGCACCGACCGGTTGTAATTGGGATCCGAGTGGACATCGAGTAGTGCGTCACCAGCTTGCGAGCAGATCTGAGCGATAAGGTGTTTGCTGGTCCCCTCGCTAATGTTTGCTACGCACTCGAGCATGGGTGGTCAACCAGCTTCACGCAATTGGAAGCGGGCCGAACGGGGTCAAGCCGCGACTCAATGGCAAACGTGTTCCCGGGGCGTTGATGCATGCGCCGTACTTGAACGAGCCCGTGAGCGTGAAGCTTGACCTCCTCAGTTGACGCGGGCAGCGACGGCGCCGATCCGTCTTCTTCTGGCGATACGCCTACGCTCGCGTTCGGAGGCTCCTCCCCACACTCCGTGGTCGATGCGGTTCGCGAGCGCATATTCTAGGCAGGGCTGGCGCACCGAGCAGTCTGCACAGATGCGCCGAGCTACCTCGACTCCCACTCCGTCGCTCGGGAAGAACTGGGAAGGGTTCATATCCTTGCACTTTGCCCGTATCATCCACTCTGTGTCCATGCTGCCTCCAGTCTCTTGCGATGTCAGATGCAGCTCCTCCATCTATCACTGTATACGAACTACAACCGAAAGCGCACGATTGAAGTACCAGGTGCGCCAGCGGGGCACCCGCCACGGTGCTCAGAACGTGAGTGGTGATCGCGCCAGGTAGGCTGTGATACTGGGAATTGGCGCCAGTTCGAAAGGTGATGTGTGGACGACCATAGTAGCGGGACTGAACGAAGAGAGGTTGAAGCGATTGGCCGCGCGAGTGTCCCGCATCGCAGTGATGGTGATGATCAGCTGCCAAGTGACGGGGTGATTAGGGCAAACAGTGCAGGAGTAGGGCATTCAGAGAGAGAAGACGATTTATCAGGCCCGGGGTGTGCCGGGTCTGCAGACCCCCCCAGGGGCTGGGCACCCGGTACGCCGATAGGCCTGCCGGCGAGCGCTGTCGGATCGCCGCAGACAAGCGGGCGCGGTGGCGGATCAGGTGACGGCGCGGTTGATCGCAACGTGCCTGGTCCTGGCCCTTCAGGTCCGATCCAGCCCCGGCCGGCTCCATCCGCGCGCCCGTCGTACTCAGCGCCCGGAGTTGTATACCCGCTACCAGGTGGTAGCGGGTACTACCAGCCCGCTCCGCATTTCGCTCATCCGCGCCCCATGCCGCCTCCGCCTGCCTTTTCGAGAGGCTGGCTGGCGCTGGTACTGGTAGCTTCGCTGCTCAGTGCAGCGGTTGGCGCGGGCGTGGCGGCCGTTGTGGCGCGAAACAGCCAGCAGACGATCGTAGAGAAGTTCTTCCCGAACAAGAGTGTGCTTTCGAGACCTCAGGATGTGCAGGAGGTGCTTGCAAAGGTCCTTCCAGCCGTGGTCTCCATTACGACCCAGAACTTCAAACCTGCCAGTGCTTTGAACGGTGGAAATTTCGTTGAAGGTGCCGGAACTGGCATGATTATCACCTCGAGTGGGGAGGTGTTGACGAACAATCACGTGGTCGCTGGTGCGACTTCCGTCGCGGTGACTCTCTATCGTCAGACTGAAGCTCGCCAGGCAACCGTGGTTAGCGTAGATCCGGCCAATGACCTCGCGTTGCTCAAGATCAGCGGTGTTAGTGGACTGCCAAGAGTGCACTTTGGCAATTCGGCTCATGTGCTCCAGGGGGACAGCGTGCTTGCGATCGGCAATGCGCTTGCGTTAGCGGGTGGCCCGACTGTTACAGAGGGCATCATCTCGGCGATGGGCCGTTCTTTGAGCGCTCGCGATCCGTTTACTTCGGCAACCGAGCACCTGACGGGGTTGATCCAGACAGATGCTCCGATCAACCCAGGCAATTCCGGAGGACCGCTCGTGAACTCGACCGGAGATGTAATTGGGATGGATACAGCCGTCGCAACGAGTTCGTTAGGCAACGCTCCAGCTGAGAACGTCGGCTTTGCAATTGCGGTCAACACCATCAAGGCGATGCTTCCAAAGCTTCGCAAGGGAAATGTATCGCTCGCTCCACCGTCAGGGGGAGGATATATGGGCGTAGTGGTCACAAACTCCACTCCCCAGGTGCGCCAGCAGCTGGGCATAGTAGCGCATAGTGGAGCGGTGATCGTTTCTGTGGGGCCGGGGTCGCCCGCTCAGAAAGCAGGGATGCGCTCTGGCGATGTTATCCTTGCCGTGAACAAGATCCCGATAGCTTCGGTGACTGCGTTGACTAAGACCCTCGAACGGCTCAGGCCGGGGGACCGGGTGTCTGTCACGCTCCAGCGTGGAGGACGTAAGCTTAAGGTCCAGGTTGTTCTGGAGGCGCGTCCCAGTGTAGTGCCTTAGGTGCGGTACCCTGGGAGTGCGCTCCAGCGTCCGTGGTCGATTTGTCCACGAGACCCCACAAGGTTCGACGAGGCCCGCAGGCATTGCGAGGAGGATCATTTTGTCACAATCATCTGAAGATACAACGCCATCTGAAGCCACGATGCCGGAACACCCGGTCGGTGCTGCTAATGCAGAAAGTATCGAGGCGCCGCGACGGGGACATCTTCGCATATTGTACCTGGGGCCAGTTGCTCCCCACTGGGAAGTGGAGCCGATCTTCGGCGACAGAGCACTCGTCGAAGAGATCAGGCAGCGAATCCTGGCGAGACTTGTGCTGGTGCCGCCCCATGACCCGCAGTTTCGGAGGAACCGGGAGCGGGTCTCCCGGGATGCCGATAGAGAGAACGTGCTCCTTGAGTGGGAGATCGGCAATGGCGATGTGCCGGAGGGACCGTTGACGGCCCCTACTGGTCAAGGTAGCTCTGGCGGTACGGACGGCAGCTGATTTGAAGCTGCGTAAGAGCCGCTACGCGATCCAGGTCAGTCGAGGGGAAGGCTGATCCGTTCGAGCCAAAGGCCGGGTGCATCGACTTCGGCTTGGGTGGGAAAGTTGGCAGCCGATGACCATAGCAGGGCAAGGCCGCCTTCACCGGCTCGCTCCAAGACCCCCTGGATGAATGCCGTGCCGCGTTCCGACGACTGCTTGTCAAGCTGAATCCCGAGGAGCCTTTCAGCGAGCCTTTCGCCTTGTTTCCCCTCGATGCGCCGACGTCGCATGGCTTCTGCCAGGGAACTGGTCGTGGTGATGAGGCGCTGGCCTGTCTGGAGTACGACGTGGTCTATGTAGCCTTCCAACACGGCAACGACTGTCTTGAGCTGGACCACGGTAGCGCGCTGGGCAGGCGTTTGCATCTCCTCGAGGAAGACTGCCGGATCGCCGAGTATCTTTTCCATGGACGTGGTGTCAGAGAGGTCAATCCCAGACAGCCGGCCCTCGAGGTCGGCAAGCTGCGGGTCGAAGCCTCTTGCATACGATTGCAGAAGGTTGGAGATCCGATCGCGTACGTGCGCCAGTCCGAGAACCGCATGGTGGGACACCTCGCGAAGGCACACCCAGAGCTCCACGTCCTCCAAGCGCAGGCTCCAGTCATCGGCGAAGGAACTGATGTTCGCAGGCACCAGCAGGATGCGGTCGGACAGAGGCCTCGGCACTGGCAAGTCATACTGGCCCAGAGCGCGCTGTGCCAGATGCCCAATGGTGGCCCCGCACTGCACGCTCACGAGCACTGGCCCCACGGCAGCGACCCACCCTCCCAGGAGGTCCGGTTCGCCAAAGCCTTCTTCGTCGCTATCTTGGCTTTCACCGTGTCCAGAGATGAGGCCTTGCCACGCGTCACCGTCGATCTCGCCCGGAGATTGCCGCATGAGCGAGGTCGCCAGTGCCTCCAGAAGTGGTCGCCAGGCTTCGAGGGTGTGCCATGCCCAGGTCGACCTGCTGACCGGTTGGGCCTCAATAGCCTTTCCGGTGGCAGAGGTGGAAAGGCCCGTGACCTCGGTGACATGGAGGTCGGCTACGCGGATCAGCTCCTCGAGGCGCATCCGCACGAGCGGGTCGACGTTTGGCTCGTCCTTTCCTCCGCTCGCGACACCGGTGGCGAGCTGGTGTGCAAGCTCCCAATGCACGGGACCCTTTGTTTGCAAGAGTTTCATTAGGTCACCGAGCAGGTTCTCGAAGAACCCCTCGCTGCCAGATGTGTCGGGCGGGCTCACACTCGTGATGCTAGTTCAGGCTTGTGGCGCTGGTTCATGCTAGTGAGTGAGCGCCCTGAGGCCGTTTCGACAAGGGGCGTCGTGAAGTTGATGGGGATGGAGCACCTTGGGCTGTTCAGGCTGGGTTTGGGGCGAGTACGGTGCTTACCAGCAAGGGGCCGCTTTCGCCAGCTCTAAGAATTCCGAGGACCACCCTGGTGTAGGGGGGGAGGAGGTACAGGTCGCTTCTCAACTCTGCCATGGACACGATTGTCTGGCCGTCAAGGGTCGAGATGATGTCTCCCGGACGGATTCCGGCTCGCTGGGCAGAGCTGCTCGGTTCCACTGCGGTGACCTTTGCGCCTGTAGTCGAACCGGAAGCCACTGTGGTCGCGGGGTTCGCGTCCGTCGCCTCTATGCCAAGCCAGCCGTGCACGACGTGACCACTGATCGCGAGCTCGTTTGCCACGCCGAGAGCCAATCGTGCTGGAATCGAGGTCGTCTGGAGTCCAGACTTCGTCTTGCCTGATGATGCGATCATGCCGATGAGCTGTCCCGCGCCGTTGATCAACGCTCCTCCCTGGGCGCCGTTCTTGAGGGGTGCATCGGTTCTGATGGAGTCGAGAAGGGGCGGCCCGGACGCGATGCGTGCGTGATGGCCGATCGACTTCACAACCCCGAACGCGACGTTTTCCTTGCGATGGGAACCCGGCGCAACTGCAATGGTGAGCTCGCCAACGTGTGCTTGGGCGCGGGCGTTCGTGAGGTCGGGCAGCGTGTGAAACTTGATGGTGGTTCGGGTCGCCTTGATAACCGCTACGTCAGAACTCGCATCTGAGCCCACTAGAGTCGCCCTGCTCAGTACTCCGGCGGGCGTGGAAATGGTGATGCTCTTCGCGCCGTCCACGAGACGGGACGTGGTTATTATCATGCCGTTGGGGCGTATCACGAGGCCTGCTCCCGTCGCAGCGACACCGTGGCGGACAGACGTGATGCGTACCGATGCAGCGCACAGCTCGGATATGGTCTTGATCACGCTTGGCCCAGCCTCGACCGAGGAGATGCTCGCAATGGGCACCCCTGTGGAGGTGCGTCCGGTGGGAACTCCTTTCGAGATGAGTGGCAGGCTTGCTCCAACCCCCTTCACGCCAAAGGAACGTCGCACTTGATAGTTTCGCTCAGATGTTAAATGGAGCCCAACCAGGACCACGAATGATCCGATAACGACTGCGACCGCTCCAGCGGCGAGGACGGGCGGCCAGTGTATGTGGGTCCCCTGGCTGGATGAAATGTCACTTGCGCCATGGCTTGGATCTCTGGCACCGCGGGTAAGTGCCGACCATGCTGCAGGTTGCCTTACTCTTGTTCCAGAACGGCTCCAGGGCGGCATTGTGTCGCGATCCCGTGGCTTCCACCAACCGTTGCGTGTCGTCCACAGCGACGCCCAAGCGCTGCGGTGGCCTGCCATTTGGTGCCAGCCGACTTCGGACGGGTGCCTCCAGATGCGGTCTTCGATGGAGGGGCATGGCGCTTCGAGGTCATCTCCGGGGAACTCGTCATCCGAATCAGCGGGATCTGCGAACCAAGCATCGTCTCGAGCCACCTTCTTCAGGATATAGCGCCTTGTGGTGTGATAGGTGTCGGGGGCGCCGCTGTGGGCCCTACGATTGGCCATATCTGGTTTTGGGAGTGCTCTCGACTGCGCTTGTGGAACCTGGCTGCTAGCGAAGGAGATGTGCGAGGTGGCATTTGTCTAAGGATCTGGCAATCGATCTTGGAACTGCGAATACCCTGGTGTTCGCGCGAGGTCGAGGGATCGTCATGAACGAGCCAACCGTGCTCGCGCTCAATTCCAGGACGCGCGAAGTCCTTGCGATGGGTCGTGAAGCGTGGGAGATGATCGGCCGCACCCCGGGCTACATCGTCGCAGAGAGGCCGCTACGAAAGGGTGCGATCACCGACTTCGACACCACTCAGCGGATGATTCGCCTTCTCCTGGAGAGGGTCGGGGTCTCCCGATTCAGCAGGCCAAGGGTCCTCGTCTGCGTACCCTCTGCGATCACGGCTGTAGAGCGCCGGGCAGTGGAGGAGGCGACTCGGAGTGCAGGTGCCTCGGTGGTGCGGATGATCGAGCAGCCTCTTGCTGCGGCGGTCGGCGCGGGCCTTGCGATCGATGAGCCGATCGGCAACATGGTGGTGGATGTCGGTGGCGGTACCACCGAGACAGCGGTTTTCGCTCTAGGGGGCATAGTTAGTTCTTGCGCGTTGAGGGTTGGCGGGTTTGACATGGACGCAGCTCTTCAGGGTTACGTGCGTGAAGCGTACGGCACCGCCTTGGGGGAGAGGACGGCGGAGGAGATCAAGATGGCGGTTGGTTCCAGCCACCCTTCCTACGATGGGGTAAGCGTTCAGGTGCGTGGTCGGGACCTGTTCTCGGGCATGCCAAAGGCTATTATCTTGAGTTCTGCGGAGGTGCGCGAGGCGTTGATGGACCAGACCGACGCGATAGTGGACGCAACAGTCAAGTGCCTTGGCCAAGCTGCCCCGGATCTTGCTCAGGACATCATGTATCAGGGGATCCACCTGGCTGGTGGCGGTGGCTTGCTTCGGGGCATGACTAAGCGCTTGGCGGAAGAGACCGGCGTTCAGGTCAAGCGCGTGGAGGCCCCGCTTGAGTGTGTTGTGCTCGGTGCGGGCAGGTGCTTGCAGTTCTTTGACACCATGGAGCACCTCTTTCTCGCGTCGAGCCGCTAGGCGTGGTGGGCGAACGCGTACGAGCCTGCAGGAGGATGGGTATCTTAGGGCGTCGCGAGCAGCTCTCTCGCCGACTCGCGCACCTGCCAATCCCGATCGTTGAGGCAGTCTTGGAGCGCAGCCAGGACGTCAGGGTGCTCGAATGGGGCGAGGGCCACGACTGCTCGCCGTCGCACGCTTGGCTGATCGTGGAGCGCAGCGAGGACCGACGGGATTGCGCTCGGGTCCCCCAAGGCCCCGAGCGCAGCTACTGCAGCCTCGCGGCAAAGTGCGCTCCGGTGCCCCGTCGCGACTGCCGCTATCACGCTGAGGGCGTCACTGGCGAGCACGTCTGCACGCTCACCAATCTCGCCAAGCGCCCAGGCGGCTGCCTCGCAGACGAGCTCGTCCGGATCTTCCAGAAGGTCGACGATCATCGCACAGACGTCTTGGATTTCAGGTAGGCGACCAGTACGCGCTTCGCGTGCTGCGATCTCGCAGGAGCGTCGTCGCACGGTCGGATCTGGATCGCTGAGTCCGCGTACCAGGTCCTTGGCCATAAGGCGTTTGCTTCGTGCAAGCGCGTTGAGCGCGGTTGCACGGACGCTGCCGGCTGGATCCAGAAGGTGTCCTCTGGCGCTCGCCTCGTCCAAGCGATGCCCAGCTACGGCGGCTTCGGACCGCCTGTTGGATGAAGCAGTGCTCTCTGCTGGTGGAGATTGCGCTGCGGGGTGCGCGTTCGTCATGGTGAGGCGCTGGTGGCGGCCGCTGTACACACAGTCCGCGTTGCAGTTAGTACCGTGTGGAGCGTGACACCCCCAAATAGAAGGAGTTGGCCGTTCGCCTCACGATCAGGTGCAGGCATTCGGCCGCGGCACAAGTTAATCATGGTCGCGGTGGTCCTAGTGGTTCTGGTCTTCGTGGCATCGCAGATTCAGCTTCCATACTACGCAATGTCGCCGGGTCAGGCCGTTCCCGTAGAGACCATGGTCAGTGTCCCAAAGGGCATGGCACATCGGGTTCACGGAGCGCTTTTCATGACGGATGTTTTCGTGACCCCCGTGCGCCTCCTTGACCTTCCGGCTTACTGGCTCAGCTCCGACACGACCTTGCTGTCGAGCAAGGAACTCCTTGGCGGGATTTCAGCAAAGCAGTTCCAGTCTTTGAGCGTGGCGGAGATGCACCATTCGAAGCTTCAGGCTGTTGTCGCAGCATTGAAGTGGCTCGGTTACCAGGTGCCCGGATACTCCGGAGCGGTGATTGACAAGGTCGCTCCAGGCACGCCAGCGGCAGCAGCCAGGCTAGCTGCTGGTGAGGTGATCACCTCGATAAACTCTCGTCCGACGCCCGATGTTCTTGCTCTCGTACATGTTCTGCAGTCTTTGAAGCCAGGTGACCTCGTGAACTTAGGGATCGTTGTACCGTCGCGAGTGAAGGGATCAGCCACGCTTGGGGCCTCGCGTGTGGTGACGGTGCGCCTCGGAGCGAGGAAGGTCAAGCTGGGTAGCTCCGGTCGCATGACCACTATGCCTTACCTAGGAGTGCTCCTCGGCCTCTCACGCGAGGAGAGGTTCAAGCTTCCATTTCCGGTGACGATCAATTCGGGCAGTATAGGAGGGCCTTCGGCGGGGCTTGCCTTTACCCTTGGAGTAATCGACGAGCTCACCTCGGGGGAGCTGACGGGGGGGAGGCGGGTGGCCGCTACCGGCACGATCAGAATCAATGGCACGGTAGGTGAGGTTGGTGGGGTGGCGCAGAAGACCGTGGCTGTCGAGCGTGCAGGCGCAAGCGTCTTCATCGTACCCGCGGGCGAGTATTCGCAGGCGCGCAGCCATGCGAACAGCCGCCTCACCGTGTTGGGCGTGACGACCCTTTCCCAGGCAATACGTGACCTGGAGAGGCTCGGGGGCCACCTAGGCCCCGGTCATTTCCCGAAGTTCCCACTTGCGCGCAGCCCGGCATCGTAGGCTAGTGGCAATGCCTGACGATATCCGTTTCAACATTCCAGTCCACTCCCTGCTCGGGGCCGAGGAAATAGTAGGTCGCACCTTCCCCAGGGTCCGCAGGGGCTTCGATCCTGCGAAGGTCCAAGCGTTCCTCGAATCCGTGGCTCGTGACCTGAAGCTGCTTATCGAACGCGAACAGGAGCTGCGCGCACAACTCAGCGATGCTGAGCACCGAGCGGCAAATCCGGTTATCGACGAGGGAACATTGACTGCTGCCCTGGGGCAGGAAGCAGCCAGTTTGCTCAAGAGCGCTCGCTCCACTGCGGCTGAGGTGCTTGCCGAGGCGCAAGCGCACGCCGCGGAGACACTCAACGATGCCCGCCAGGCCGCGGACGCAATGCGCGCGGATGCCGAAGACGTCCTTGCGGAGGCTGGAGAGACTGCTCGGACTACCGTGGATGAGGCGTCCAAGGCGGCTGCCGAGGACGCGAGAGGTGTTGTGGACGCCGCTCGCTTGGAGGCGGAGAACCTGGTTGGCGCGGCAAAGGACGAGTGCCGCACGATGCTCAAGGAGGCCCAGGAGCTTCGTTCAAAGGTGCTCAATGACATGGCTCGCCGCAGGCGTACGCTACAGATCCAGCTCGAACAGCTCCGTGCGGGAAGGGATTCGCTGCTCGGGTCGGTAAGGGAGGTGCGTCGGGCTATAGACCAGATCGCGGAGGATCTCCATAAGGCGGAGGGCGAAGCTCGCGGAGCAGCTGAGGCAGCGGGTGAGCAGGCGGCTGGCGAACCGGATGAGGCACCGGGCGAGCAGCTCGCAGAGCATGTGGCCGATCTAGGAGAGGGCGAAGCTCGCGGAGCAGCTGAGGCAGTGGGTGAGCAGGCGGCTGGCGAACCGGATGAGGCACCGGGCGAGCAGCTCGCAGAGCATGTGGCCGATCTAGGAGAGGGCGAGCACCGCGAATTGGCCGAGGTGGTTGAGGCGGTCCCGGTGACGCACGCTGAGCTGGCCGACCGAGTGGAAGGCGTTACGGCGCATGAGCAAGTTCAGGAGCCTGCTGTCGCTGGTGAGGTGATCGATGATCTTTTCGCGCGAATCAGGGCAACGGCATCACTTGGAGACGAGCCAGCCGCTGCGGAGCGCGTGGCTAACGACCCGGCGTCGGAGCCGCCCCGGAGTGTCGCTGCAAGCCCAGCAGCGGGTGAAGCAGCATCAACAGGTTCTCGCGACGAAATACCGGCGGCTGTGGACCGGTCGAGGCTTGTCAAACGGCGAGATGAGATAATCGTCCCAATTGTCGCCGGTCTTGCCCGTAAGCTCAAGCGAGCCCTGCAGGATGAGCAGAACGTCATGCTTGACTTGCTCCGCCAGCGCGGAAAGCGACAGGACGACGAGACGTCTCTTGTTGATGCGATAGCAGCAGTGCTTGGCCAGGGAGATAGGTACCGGCGAGCCAGCGAGATCTTTTTCGAGCAGGCTCGCAGGGCTGCTGCAGAGCACTTGGACCCAACTGGCGCGGCCAAGTGCACCGCTTCGCATCGGCCGCCGTCCTGGTTGCACAAGCATGCGCATGACCTCGCGGTAGCGATAGTGGGCCCGCTCAAGGCCAAGCTGATCGAGGACGTTGAGATGGATCCGACAGACGAGGCGAACGTTGCCGAGCGAATTGGAGCCGCCTACCGGGATTGGAAAGGTCAGCGGATCGAGTTCTTGGCTGCGGATGCTGTTATTGGCGTCTTCTCGAGGGCTTCGGTCGCCGCAGCGCCTCCCGGAACGCGTTTTGCCTGGATACTCGACGAAGTGGGATCTCCATGCCCGGACTGTGAGGACAACTCACTGAGTGGTCCGATCGAGTTGGACAAGCCGGGCGAATCAGGCGGTTCGGTTGATTCTGGTGGAGCCTATCCCACGGGGCACCTTCATCCACCGGCGCATCCAGGTTGCCGCTGTCTTCTCGTGCCGGAGAACTTGCTGGTTCATGAGGGATCGGACGTCCTGAGATGACTGCCTTCTCGGTGGGCCGCGTGAACCTCAGGGCTTCGAAGGCTTAGTCTGCGAGTATGCGCACCCCCACGAATGTCCCGCATCAGCATGGACTGACGCGTCGAAGGATCATCTTTTTCATCGTCGCGGCTGTAGTCGTAGTCCTGTTGCTATCCATGAAAGGACTCGCGGGTTTCTATACCGACTACCTGTGGTTCGGCTCAGTTCATCTTCGGAATGTCTGGAGCGGGATTCTCGAGGCGAAACTCGAGCTCGGGATCGCGTTCACAGTTTTTTTCTTTGTACTCATGTGGGTCAATCTCCTAATAGTCGATCGTGTTCACCCAGCCATTGTCGGGCTCGGTCCCGAAGACGAACTCGCGAGAAGGTTTCAGGAGACCGTCGCGCCTCATGCAAAGCTCGTGCGTGTTCTCGTCTCAGCAGCGCTCGCACTGCTTGCGGGAACAGGCACCTCGCAGGAGTGGAGGCATTGGATCCTGTTTCAGCACGCGGTCCCGTTTGGCGTAAAGGATCCCCAGTTTCACAAGGATGTTGGGTTCTTCGTCTTCCAGCTTCCGTTCATTAGCTTCGTCGTGAGCTGGCTCTTCGTAGCGCTGGTTGTGGTGTTCATCGGAACCGTGGTGGCCCACTACCTGAACGGTGGGATTCGGCTCCAGGGCGCGGGTCAGCGCGTCAGTCCGAAGGTGAAGGCTCACCTTTCAGTGCTCTTGGGATTGATGGCCCTCGTGAAGGCAGCTGGCTACTATTTCCAGCGCTATTCCCTGGACCTATCTACGAACGGGGTTGTGAACGGGGCATCTTATACGGATGTACACGTGAGGCTGCCTGTGCTCACCTTGCTCATATGGATATCCCTGGCAGCGTTTGTCATTCTACTCATCAACATTCGCCTGCAGGGTTGGGTGCTGCCTGCGATCAGCGTAGGCTTGTGGGCGTTTATCGCTCTGTTCGTCGGGGTTATATACCCGGCTCTCGTGCAGAGCATCAAAGTTGCGCCAGCCCAGAGCGTGCTAGAGAAGCCCTATATTGCCCGGAACATAGCCGCGACGAGGCGGGCAATGGGTCTTGATCACGTGGCAGTCAAGAGCTTTGCGGGCCGGCAGAACCTGAGTCCCTCGGAGTTGTCAGCGCATGCGACCACCCTTTCCGACATCCGCCTCTGGGATACGAGGTTTTCGATCCCGACCGTCGAGAAACTCCAGGACATAAGGTCCTATTATCAGTTCAAGGAGCTCGCAGTGGACCGCTATGTGGTAAACGGGAAACTGACTCCGGTTATGATTGGAGTACGTCAGGTCAACCCATCGAACCTGCCGGCGACTTCATGGGTGAACGAGCATCTGCAGTTCACGCACGGCTACGGCGCCGTGGTGGCAGCTGCCAACGCCGCGACAGTTGACGGAGACCCGAACTTTGCGGTTCGAGACGTTCCCCCTACCTCCGCTGCGGGTTTGCCGCGTATCACCCAGCCGTCGGTCTATTATGGCGTTGGCATATCGGGCTTCGTTGTTGCGCATACCAAGCAGCCAGAAGTGGACTACCAGCTGCTGAATGGCGCAAACCATGAGAGCAATTACCGCGGCAGCGGCGGGGTCCAGCTGAGCTCGTTCTTCGCGCGCGCAGCATTTGCAATTCGCTTCTCGGACTTCAACCTCTTCGTGTCGAGCCTCATCACGCCCCAGTCGCGCATAATGTTCGTCCGCAACATTAGAACTAGGGTTCAAAAGGCCGCTCCCTTCCTGCGCTTGGATGCTCACCCGTATCCGGTGCTGCTTAACGGCGGCATCTACTGGGTTCAAGATGCGTACACGACGACTAGTCATTACCCGTACGCCCAACAGGCCAACACGTCCATGCTGTCCTCGGCAAGCGGGTTGTTGAGGGGGTTCAACTATGCTCGTAACTCGGTGAAGGTGCTGATCAACGCCTACACCGGGAAGATGACGTTCTACCTCATGGACCCGCGGGATCCAATAATCAGAGCGTATGCTCAAGCCTTCCCCCACCTGTTTACGCCGGCATCGAAGATGCCGGCTGCGCTCCGGGCCCACCTTCGCTATCCGCAGGATCTCTTTGCAACCCAAGCTGCGATGTACGGCAGGTACCACATCACGAATCCATCTGCGTTCTACAACGCCGGTGATGCGTGGAACCTCGCACAATCGCCCGGCTCTGGTTCCCCAACCGCTGCTCTGAGCGGCTCGGGCGTGGGGCAAGGTTCTGCCATGAAGCCCATTTACCAGGTGATGCGGGTGCCCGGTCAGTCATCCCCAACGTTCAATATTCTCGAGCCCTTCGTTCCGAAGTCCTCAAGCGCATCCTTACAGACACTGAGCGCGTTCATGGTTGCCGGGTGTGATCCAGGCCACTACGGCCAGCTCGAGGTCTTCGTGACCCCCCGGGGCCAATCGATCGATGGGCCCGCACTCATTGACGCGCGCATTAGCGCGGTGCCTGCGATCTCGCGTCAGATAAGCCTGCTTAATACCAACGGCTCCTCGGTGATTCTCGGAAGCGTTCTACTGGTTCCAATCGCGCAGTCCGTGCTGTACGTGAGGCCTCTATACGTCGAGTCATCCCGAAACCAACTCCCCGAGCTCAAGGATGTGATCGTCGTGTACGGGCCGAATGCGGCTATGGGAACTACCCTCTCTGCTGCACTGAGCTCTTTGTTTAACACGAACCTGGGTGCAATTGGCCCATCAGCGCCGGGGGCGCCGAGCACGGTGTCTGCGCAGGTGCAGAGCCTCTTGAACCAGGCTGCGTCTATGTATGCCAAAGCGAACGCTGCCCTGAGTGCTGGCAACTTGGGCGCCTACCAGGCTGACGTGATCCAGATGGGCTCGCTTGTGCAGCAGGCCAAGAGCCTAGCCTCTCAACAGGTTCCGTCCGCTGCGAGCACAAGCGGATCGAAGACTACGACCAGGTCGCCAGGGTCTGCGACGCAGTCCTCAGCTGCGGCCAAGGCCGCGGCTGCTGCTCGTGTGAGGAGTTCACCTTCTAAGCGCTCGAAGGCATCGAGTAAACGTCTGGGCTCGATAGCGTAGTTGCCTTCCGTGGCATAGTGTCACGCTGATTCGCGTCGCGCTGATTCGCTCTTTTCCTCGAGCGGTCTTCCTGCGCCACGTTCTCGTCGTAGGTTGCGTCGTGTCCGGAGGCACAGCCGTGGACGATGCCGAAGGGTCGTAGGCGATCAGCAGTCCTGATCTACGAGGTTGTGGGTAGCGAGCTGGCACCCCGCCGGCGTGCGTATGGTTCGCGACCTCATGGTCGGAATGGACCTCTGCCACCCAGGGGTTCGGGCGACGTGGGCCCCCACCCGGTCGGTGGGGGCCCTGTTGCCAATACCTGAGCTGAGACAGGTGAGCTTGATCTCGTGATAGTGCTTCGCTTAGCCGTCCTTGCCGGGAGACGCCGAGTGGTCTTTTGGCGATCCACTCTTAGGCTGGTCAGGATGGTCGGTGGAGTGGCTTGGTGCGGTCGTTGCCGGCGTGCTTGCCCGGTCAGGCGAGTTGTCTGCCGACTTGTTTCCGCTGGCGGGTGGCTCGGGTGTCTCGACAGGCTTTGGGGCAACTGACGGTTCGGGTGTCTCGACAGGCTTTGGGGCAACTGACGGCTCGGGGCTGGTGGGAGCTTTCGACGTTGACGGAGGCGAGGGTGCCGTGCTGGTGGGCTGTCCTTCAGCGGGGCTGACTGAAAGCACCAGATCGTTGGAGCGCTGAACGTGTACGACGTAGGTAACGCCATTCGGTGCTACGACACGCACGTCGTAGACCGCTACACCATGCTCTAGGTCGGGCTCGGTTTTCAGGACCCGCGCTGCGCCCGTGCCGGGGTAGTGGGTGTCGACATAAGCAACAGCTGCTTGGTCAGCGCCGGTCGGACTTGATCCTGATGCAGAAGCGACGAGGCGCACTGCTGAAGGGATCGGCGTGTGGTTCGCTGTCGATAGGCTTGCCGTGGCAATGATCAGCCCGGCCGCGCCGAATGCGATTGCGACGACGTATGCAACCCGCCGGTACGCCCGGTGTACTAGTGGAGTGTTCTCGTTCATAACGACACTTTGACGAGTGAATCTAAATCCTTGATGCGCTTGTGATTAGACCTTTCTAACCTTTCCGGCGTTTTCGGCAATGAGAATCAGGAGCGCAGGCGATAACCCGCGCCGCGCACGGTGCGGATGAGCGGCGCCAGGCCAGGGTGGTTGAGCTTGCGGCGGAGGTAGCTGACGTAGACGTCGACGACGTTGGTTCCCGGGTCGAAGTCGTAGTCCCAGACCCGCGCGAGGATCTGGGGTCGCGAGAATACCTGGTTGGGGTGCCGCATGAACAGCTCGAGCAGGGCCCACTCCTTGGGGGCAAGTTCGATGCGTCGGTCCTGTCGCCAGGCCACCTTGGTGAGAAGGTCGAGACGAAGGTCGTCGACGACCAGTTCAGTCGAGTTGCGCTGCTCTGCGCTGCGCAGTGCGGCACGCACACGAGCGAGGAGCTCGTCAAAGGCGAACGGCTTGGTCATATAGTCGTGTGCGCCAGCGTCGAGGCCGCGGATCTTGTCCGAGGTCTCGTCGTGAGCGGTGAGCACGATCACGGGCACCCCGAGGCGCTGTGCGCGCCAGGTCTTGAGTACCGAGAGTCCGTCGGTGCCCGGCAATCCGAGGTCGAGCAGTACCAAGTCGAGGTTCTCGCCGCTCATCGCGGTGAAAGCAAGCGCCTCATCGCCATCTCTTGCTATCGCGGTCGCGTAGCCCTCAGCCTTAAGGCCTTTGGCGAGGAAGGACGCGATGCCCTGGTCGTCTTCCACGATGAGTATCACAGCTCCTCCTCTTGTGTATCGGTGATGCTGTGGTGTACACGACCCGCTGGGATCACGATGTCGATGCTCGTTCCTACGCCTTCAGCGCTGTGAAGGTCAACCCGACCGCCGTGAGCCTCGGCCACCGCCTTGACAATTGCGAGGCCAAGCCCGGAACCTTGCCGGCCGCCCGCACGTCGGAAGCGCTCAAAGACCTCTTGCTGGGCCTCAAGGGCGATTCCGAGACCGGTATCAGAGACGTTGATGACCACCTCGCCGTTATAGCGGGCCGCAAGGCTGATGACGTCACCAGGGTTGGTAGCTTTGACAGAGTTGTCGACGAGGTTGAGCAACGCACCCCGTAGCTTGGGGCCGTCGACCTCGACCACCACGTCCGGCACCTCACCAAGCGTCCACTGTCGCTCAGCCAAGACACGAGCCGTGTCGACTAGCTCACCCATGAACATTCGCAGGTCGACAGGCCCTTCCTCGATGAAGTCAGGCGAAAACGACCGGCCGAGTAGCAGTAGCCGGTCAATCAAGGTGGCCATGCGGGTCAGCTCGCTGATCACGGTCGCAGTTGTCTCGGCGACCTCCGAGTGTTCTGGGGCTGGATTGCGTTCGAGCACCTCAAGGTGACCACGCGCGACGGTGAGGGGGGTTCGAAGCTGGTGGGAGACGTCCGCGAGTAGCTGGCGCTGTGCGTCCAGGCCAGCTGCGATGCGTTCGAGCATCCCGTCGAAGGCGGCAGTGAGGCGGCCCACCTCGTCATCGGCACCTTCGGCAATGAACCGTGCGCTGAGGTTTGCCACGTTTGCCTCAACCGCTGCCTGGGTGACCGCTCCGACGGTTCGTAACACCCGGCGCAGAACCAGGAATGAGCTGAGCAGCGCCACTGCTAAGGCAATTCCCGCTTCCACGCCTGCCAGGATGAGCACCTGATTTCGTTCGTTCCTCAAATGCTCCAAGTCCGCAGCGGCAACCAACACGCCGATGGTGGTGCCATTGGGGGTGCGGATCGGGCTTGCCAACACGAGGTAGGTTGTGGTGCCGACTTGGACGTTCTTTAGCTGCGAGCGAGCCGGGGGACGCGACAGCCAGGCTGCAACCAACGGGCTTGACGCGAGCACTCGGCCTCCGGAGCTGGCAAGGGACGCCTGGCCGCTGAGGCCGACGACAACGAGGTGACCACGTCCCAGGACGTGTGCCTGGAGGTACGAGCGGGAAAACGCCTCCATCCCCTGGCCAGCGGGTCGATGAGCCGCGGCATGAGCGTATTCGAATCCCTCCTCGGAAAGGTCGGCGACAATGGTGTGGGTGTAGTGCACGCTGAAACCATGGACAACCTCGAAAGTTACAGCGCCAAGCACGAGCCCAAGCACGAGCCCGTGAACAGCGAGCACCCGCGTTCCACTTCCAAGGTGCCATCGGCGGACTCCGGGCGTGCTCACAATCTTGGTAGAGTTGCAGTCACTACCTCGACCGTCGGGGTCGTCAAATACTTTGGACCCTCGAGTCGCCACTCGCGCGCGCTTGCGCCGGAATCCTTCAGGCATCACGGCTGGCCTTGGGGGTGGGCCGTCTTGTGTCGCCCCCACGCGAGCGAAGCGGGGCCGAGCTGAAAAGGGGTCCACTGCTGTGCATCGAAGCCGCAGGATCGTGCTACGTGGTCAATCGTGCTCATCCGAGTTTCGCCTCGGTCTTCATTGAGTCACCGGTCAGCGCCCGAAGATGTCTTGGGTGTGTTTGACGGTGCCTTATCTGATTTTGAATTTGCAGCCGTGGCATCCGGGGTCGACGTGGTGGTGACTGGTCGGGAAGGTGGAAGTTCCGAGTCGCTAGCCGAACGTTTCGTGGACTCCTTCGAATGATCCCCTGCCAACGCCAAGCTCGAAACGCTGCGCCGAGGGACCACAACTTCCAGCGGTTTACGCCCATCCTGGGTCCCGATCGGTTGCCCCGGCGAGAGACGGATGACCGTCGGCTCTCTGGTCTGGTTCGCAGCTCCTGGCGGACGGCCCGTTGGGGCGGTGCCAACTACCACCGGTCCAGGAAGCCTCGCAGCTGGGGGCGACAGGACGATGCCACCGCCGACGACGGCTATCCCACCGACAATGAGTACTACCAGGACGCTCCGACCGACACGCACAACACCATTCTTATCCCACCCATATAGTCACCGAGGACGAAATGGGATCGAGTGGCCGCTGTTGAGCGCCACGCTGGTTGAGCATGACCGGGGCTTCTGGCGCCATGTTCGATGAGCACGCCGTGATGTGCACTGTGGCGTCGACGCGTTCTATGAGCACGACTGGCTCGGGGTTTGGGTTTGGAGTTTGGGGCGGGGTCCACAAAGGCAATGACCACGTCGACGCGCAAGAGCCCCCTAGCTGAATATTTTCCTGAAATCGCGAGGGCTTTTCCTGGCGAAGCTCCGATGCGATCATCGTAGATACTCACCCGAGTGGTGTCGAGGCGAGGCTGTGCGCAGATGGCTTCAGTTGCCCGACCTGCAACCGGAGCCTGCGTCCGTGGGGCCATGGGATCGAGCGGGATGCCTGGTCCTAGGGCCGGATCGAGCGCTGTCGTCTGCGGCGAGCGACTTGCCGCGAGGCCACGGTGTCGGCGGCGACCAGAGCGATCCGCGAGCGCTTTGCATTTCGGACCAAGGTAGTGTGCCGCTCCAGAAAACCTAGGCAGTTCTTGGCATCCTTTTCTTTTCGCTCTCCAGCCGCTGAGTCTCCCCCGAGCACGCCGTGTGCTCAGGACTCTGCGAGTCGGTGGCATCACCACCTCCCACGACGAGCCGGGGACCT
>JAJZXF010000128.1 GCA_021802485.1 Actinomycetes bacterium
TTGAGACGACAAAGGTCGTCTTTGGAAACAAACGCCGCTTGGTCGTATGCCACTCAGACGGGCTGCACGAAAAGCAGTCCCGGGGATTTGACCAGACGCTCGCGAAGGCCACCCGCCAGCTTGGAGATCTCCAGGCTCGCCTAACACGTGGAAAGACCCGCAAGGCCAAAGACAAGGTGGCAGCAGAGATCGCTCATATCCTCGCGCCGCGCTGGGTATCACGGGTGATCTCGACCACGCTCTCTGGCGAACAGCCAAGAGAGCTCCGCCTGAGCTTTCATGTCGACAACTCAGCCCGGGACGCCCTGGAAGAAGAGCTGTTTGGCAAGCGGATCCTCTTTACAGACAAGACACCCGAAGAGACCTCAACCGCTGACATTGTCGCTGAGTACCGCTCCCAAGAAGCCGTCGAGGCAGACTTTCGCCAGATGAAGGACCCAAGGGTCGTCTCGTTCTCGCCGATGTTTCACTTCACCGAGCAGAAGATCCATGTTCACGTGCTCTACTGCGTACTCGCTCTGTTGGTTGCCCGGCTCATGGTTCGAGAAGCCGACCATGCTGGCATGCACATGAGCGTCCGGGAGTTGCTCGACACCCTGGCTGGCATCCAAGAGACCCTGATGCTCTACCAAGGAGAGCGAGGAAGACCCCGTGCGAGGCGCATGCTAACCGAGATCGACCCTACCCAACAGCGTCTCTATGACCTGTTCAACCTGGACGTCTATGCCCGCAAGTGGTGAGTTAGGTAATACACCGGCAGGCATTAAATAAGCCTGCTGAACTGGCCCAACGCCCGACCACGATAAGCTAACCCGGAAAGTCCCGCTAGGTGTCTAGTAAGGGTATCCAGCGTGCACCCCGGAGCCTTTGAGGGCTCGAAGCTCGCGCCGGACAGGCCAGTCTGAAAACGCAAAGACGAAGAACATGATCGTGCCCACAATTGGGACGAAGCTAATCAGGATCCACCATCCTGAGTATCCAGCCTTTGCGATGATCTTGACTCCTGCAATGATCGTGATCATCGTCACGAATAGTGATATAAACGCAACCACCAAGAGGCCGACTACCGCAATGTGCGTACCGCCTATTGTGGTACCGCTATGGAAGGTTGCATTTACGCCTGCAGACAACACAGCTGCGCTGGTGTGCAAATACGCCATGGGGTCATTGTACAGGTTGAGCGAAGGCGTACACTGGAAATCCGTTGTAGAGCTGGGAGTCCGATGGTAGGTAGGGTCCATTGATGATGACAGACAGGTAGCCTGTCGGGGATGGGCCGGCATCACCTTCGATGGTGATAATGGCCCCGTCGGGCCACACCTGAGCCACAATGCCCATATGTACCGAGGTGGAGACGGTCGCTGGTCCTGTGCCGTAAAGCACCGCATCCCCAGGTGATGGGTGGCTGCTTGGTGACAGAACCGCACCGTTGGCCGCAGCCCAGTAGTACACGTCTCCGGTGAACGCATATGACGGGATCTGGATTCCAGCATCACGCCAGACCCATGTCGCGAACAAAGCACACCACTCCTCGCATGGGCCGTAGGGGTTGCAGAACGGTCCCTGGCTTGTGTCGGGGTCTGCGGTCACCTGGCTGGCAGCTGCCTCGACGATTCGCTGGTAACCAGGAAAGCCAGTGGTGCTCGGGTCAGCGAAACTGTAATTGATGCCGTCTGGCTCTAGTAAGTAATAGCCGCCTCCGGTACTGGTGGCGGTGATCGATGCCACTGGTGGCGCGGGCACCGCAGAGCCGTTTGAGCCAAAGAGCTTTGCGTCACCGTATGCGAGCACAGAGCCGTTCGCGGTCGCGAGCCAATAGCCGTGGTCGCCTGACACCGCTGCCATGCCCACTACCGGGGTGGATAGCTGTTCATTGCCCGCTGAACCGTAGAACTTCGCATCCCCAAAGCTGAAGACACCGCCGTCTGCGGCAACAATCCAGTAGCCTTGTCCGGTGGCTGTTGCGGTGATCCCGGCGACCAGTGCGCCGAGTGTCTCGTTTACCGCTGAACCGTAGAACTTCGCATCGCCAAAGCTGAAGACGCCGCCGTCTGCAGCAACAAGCCAGTAACCGCCTCCGTCAGGGGTCGCAGCGATCCCGACAACCGGCTGGTTCAGGGGCTTGCCGCCCATCGAACCGTAGAACTTCGCATCGCCAAAGCTGAAGACGCCGCCGTCTGCGGCAACAAGCCAGTAACCGCCTCCGTCAGGGGTCGCAGCGATCCCGACAACCGGGGCGTAGAGGGGAATACTGCCCGCTGAACCGTAGAACTTCGCATCGCCAAAGCTGAAGACGCCGCCGTCAGCTGCCGCGAGCCAGTAGCCAGCGCCAGCGGGTGTGACTGCCATCGCGACCACGGGCGAATTGAGTGTTAGGGCTGCGGGGGAGCCATAGATTACCGCATCGCCGTATGCGAAGATCGCCCCACTATTGTAAATGTGGCGCCTCAACTTCAGCCTTGCCGAAATACTCCGGTGAGATGCCCCTGTGGAACCGAGTCGCGCTCGGGCATGCTTTGTGACCGTGGTAGTGGCACTTGACGCCGCTGCGGTGCCGGCGATGTGGGCAGTTGTTGGTGGTGCAGCGGCCACGTGCGTGGCAAGTGCTGCAGCGAATGCCACACCTATCCAACCTTTTCTTAGTAATGTACTCAGTGTGCTCATATGGTCACCGGATATCTCACGATTTTGGGTGGGGTCTACCTTGACGCATGAGAGCGAGGATACAGCCCGAGAGCGGTCAATCGCGTGCGATGCCTGCAGCGCTCTAGCGGTGCTGCAAGCGGGTGGTTTACGGAGTGGCTATTGATGGTCAGCGGAGCTATGGGCGGTTAGGAAAAGTGACTCTGGCTCGATGAGAACCTACGGAACGATAAAGCGTCTGCCGATCATATGGTGATGAGCTGCGCGCTCTGTGCTCGCTGGAATCGATGGTCTTGCGAGTGTTGGCGTGCGTGGCGGGGTGGTTGAAGCGCGAGGAGAGTTAGGTTGGGCGAACCGGCTGCGGTAGCCGAAGACGAATATGAGCAAGAAGAACTAGGTCAGGATGGTGAAGACGAGCGCCATTCGGAACTGCTCCATCAGGTCATCAAGGCGGCGACGGAAACCGTCCTGACTGCCGATCCGGGGTCGGTGATGAAAGTGCTGGTGGAGACGCTCCCTCGGTTCGGCTGTGACGTTGCATACCTGTTGATTCCAGATGAGGAGGGGTCCACCTTTGCTCTGGACGCCATCTTGTCTTTACCGGTCGCTCGTCGGCGCCGGCGTAGGGGACATAGCGAGATGGTGGGGGCAGGTGGCTTGACGGATGCGGAGGAGTGTCTCGCGTCTGTTGCGAAGACTGCTCTGAAGGCAGCAAGCAGCGTGTGTGTGGAGGGCAACGATCTGCCGCCTGCACTTCTTGGCTGTTCGATCAAGCAGGTAATTGCCTACCCGATCCTTGACGAAGATCGAGTGGGCGCGATCGCTATGATCGGCAGTCGTGAGGGGCTGAGGTTGCACCAGTCTGAGGCGGTGGAGCTGCTGCTGGCCTATGGGGTGAGGATGTCAGAAGCATCGAAGTTCGCGGTGGAGCTTGCCAGGAACGAGGCTCGCTTCAGAGGCCTCGTGCAGGAGATCTCCGATTCAATTCTTGTGCTGAACCACGAAGGGCGCACGATCTATGCAAGCCCGGCGACCGGTTCTCTTCTTGGAATACTTCCAGAGGATCTGGAGCATCTTGACTTTCTCAGCTACGTCGATCCCGATGGGTGCCAGCGGATTCGTTCTGCGATGTCCACTTGGTTTGAAAACGGGGAGAAACACTTCAAGATGGCCTGCTGTGTAAAGAACGCAGATGGCACTTGGAGACATGTGGACCTCGTCATGACTGATTTGCGCGATGACACTGCCGTGGGGGGTTTTGTGGTCAACGCCCGTGACGTTACGGAACAGACCCTTGCCGAAGAGGCTCTCGAGTATGCGGCGTCGCATGATGCACTGACCAAGCTCGGGAATCGAGCGCTGTTCTTTCAGTGCTTGAGCGAGGTACTTACCTCGATATCTGCGGATGCCGATGTGAGCTTGATCTTCATGGATCTGGACGGCTTCAAGGCTGTGAACGACGGCCTTGGTCACGAGGCTGGTGACCAGCTGTTGAAAACCGTGGCAGAGCGCCTATTGGCTGCGGTGCGTCCAGGGGACCTGGTGTCGCGCTTCGGCGGAGACGAGTTCGCAGTGCTCTTGAAGGGAACCGGCGTGAAGGAGGCCGCAAGGGTCGCCGAGCGCCTGCTGAGCGCCCTGGGGCCTCCGATGTACCTGGTCGGCCACGAGGTCACCATTCGCGCGAGTGCTGGGATCGCCACCGGGGTTCCGAAGGAGATCGAAGCCGAAGCACTGATCAGGGAAGCCGACATCGCAATGTACGCGGCAAAGGCCCAGGGAAAGGGACGCTGGACCGTTTACCAGTCCGGGATGGGCGCATCCCACCTGGAGCAGCTGGAGCTGGAGCAGGATCTTCGCCACGCTCTGGACAACGGAGAGTTCGTTCTTGCTTACCAGCCGATCGTTGATCTTGCGACCTCTCACGTTAGAGAGGTGGAGGTTCTCCTGCGATGGAAGCATCCACAAAAGGGGTGGATGCAACCGAACGAGTTTCTCCCACTTGCCGAGCAGACGGGCGAGATCGTTCCGATCGGGTGCTGGGTCCTGCAAGAGGCGACGCGGCGTCTTCGCGGTTGGCAGGAAGCGGGCATCGTAGACGATTCCCTGCGCATAGCGGTCAACGTGTCGGTCAGCCAACTCGCAGAACCGGTGTTTTGCTCGACGGTTCTCGACGCGTTGGATGTAGCTCAGCTAAGCCCCTCGCGGCTCACGCTGGAGGTCATTGAGACCGCTCTTGCCTTGGATCTGAAAAGCGTGGCTGATCGCATGAAGGAACTCAAGGAGCTTGGCGTGCGCATAGCACTGGATGACTTCTGCACAGGGTACTCTTCACTGGCGTTGCTTCGCGAATTCCCCGTGGACGTCATCAAGATCGACAGGTCATTTGTCGAGGATCTGCGATCCGACAGCGAGGCCTATCCGGTGATCCTCGGTGTGATCAGGATGGCTAAGGCCCTGTCACTGGACGTGGTGGCTGAAGGTGTTGAGGAGGGCGAACAGGCGGCTGCCCTTGCTCGATCGCAGTGTCATCTCGCCCAGGGGTACTACTTTGCCAAGCCCATGAACGCGGATGAGATCGATCGATGGCTATTAGACAGGTGCGACGAAACGACCACGTCAGCGGTTCGGGAGTGATTTCCAGCTCTTCCTGAGGGACTTCCCCGCTGCCCATGCCTGCTGCTAAGTACCCTCCTGCATAAATACAAGCACGTATCTACTATCACGTAGTTCGGGACTCTTGGTACACTAGGGTGGTCCCCAAGGAGGGGATGCCTATGCCCAGAAAGAGCCCATATGCGCTTCTCCTGACAGAGGAGCAGCGCGAAGAGCTAGAAGCAAGAGCGCGTCAGTATACGTTAGCGTATCGTGATGTCGTGAGAGCCAAGATCGTCCTGATGGCTGCCAGCGGCCTCGATAACGACGAGATCGCTGCGCGCTTGGACACACGAAGGGAGATCGTCTCGAAGTGGCGAAAACGCTTCTTCGAGCAAGGCCTTCCTGGCCTTGAGGAGCGTCCCCGGGGTGGTCGACCCCGGGTCTTTCCCCCCTGAGGTGGTGGTCGCCGTCAAGTCCCTGGCCTGCGAGCTACCGAGCCGGCTCGGGGTGCCGCTCAGCCGGCTATACGTGCCGGATATCCGACAGGCAGTCATCGAGCAAGGCATCGTGACAGAGATCTCCGGTGCAACGATCTGGCGCTGGCTGTCGCAGGACGCGATCAGTCCGTGGAGGCACCGCTCATGGATCTTCCCGAGGGATCCGAGCTTTGAGACCAAGGCGGCCCGCGTGCTCGACCTCTACGCAGGTGGGTGTGCGACAAAATCGTAGGTGAGAACTTGACACTCGCTAATCTTCGGCCTAATCTGAGGGTATGGCTACTCTCAGAGGAGGATGTTGATGAGTTCGAACCCGAGCCTGACCGATCTCGAAGTG
>JAJZXF010000028.1:0-17390 GCA_021802485.1 Actinomycetes bacterium
GCCGGCACCAACGCCATGGCCACATTGTGCGTCGCCTCTCGTTCCTGTCAAGGCCGAAAGTCCAGCATGTGAGGGTCGTCTGCGGCCTTGACAGTTTCCTCGTCGGCGACGATGTAGGCGTCCATGCAATGGATTCCATCCTCGCGCTCTGTGTCGTTGTCGTGATCAAATGACCTGTCGCCCAACAGTCAGGCCGGAGCGATTGTTCGACCGCCAGATCAAGGACGCTGATACGCGGACCACGCAGATTGCACCACCGCGATTGCGCGCGGGATGCGAGCACACAAGATCATTGCCTGGATGCTCGGGTAACACGACAGGCATGCGACAGCCCCGTCCACGCGTCGAGGCTAAGAACGGGTGCGTGAACCACCTGCCGGACCATGCACCGCAAGCTGGGGCCGACCGGAATGTCAAAAGGCGATCGAGGTGGAAAGCACTATGTGGCAGGTGCTTGCATCGATGACGACCAGGTGCGCAATCGGTACTTGCCGCGAGTTCCTGATCGCGCTGGCGGACGGGACGAATGCGACCGCGATGGCTGCTTTAGCCATATAGGTAGTGTTGTCCACGATAGCGAGACGCTCATTGGGGGGAGCCATCTGCACCGCGGCTGGCAGGCAGTTCAACACTGGATTTGCAGAGAGTCCGGTACCCGCGGGTGCGTTAATCGCTGCCTGGCGAGCGTTGGTGCGAGCTGATAAAGCTGGCGCGAACATTTGGAGCCCTGGTTGTGAGCCTGGCGTCCGGCTGTTCCTAGCAGCAATCAGCACCTGGCGGATCTCTGCCTTAATGGCACCCTCGTTGTTTGCGGCTTGAAGGTTGCCAAAGATAGGAGCTCCCGTGGGAATAATGCTCCTTGGCTTCGATGTTTCCGACAGGGGCTCACGGCGATTCCCCGAAGCCAAGGCGCTGGAGTTCACCGTCCGGTGGACGCTGTGCTGGGTGCCTGTCGCGACTAACGCTGATGCGAGAGCGCCCGCCACCACGATAACGCCTGCTGCAATACCAGCGGTCAGTACGCTTCGATGACTGCCCAACGCCGCCCTACGTCCGCGTTTTGTTCTTGCCCTGGCATCTGTGGTTGCTGCAGCGGCGGCCATTGTCACGATGGACGACGGCTTTGTCACCGGGATGACCGGGGCCTTGTTGTCCAGCGAGGAAAGCGCGTTCGTTATGATCAATCTCTTCATCCGGGCTGCTGATGCAGGCTTGGCGGGTGCCTGTGCTACGAGATTGTCCGAAGCACGCATCGCATCCAAGCGCTCCGCACACGGGTGACAGGACGCGAGATGAGACTCCATCGAGTGAAGCTCCTCAACGGTGCCATCACGATCGAGGTAGCCAGAAATCTGCTCGTCCTCGAGATGTTCGCTGGATGGTGGATCGCTGTCAGAGCGCTCCGCGGGGGTTCCAGGGCCGTTGTGGGTGTCAGCTGTCATCGTTCCTCTACCTGATTACTTTGATGCATGGCTCCGGCATCCAGTTCCCCCGTGAGCTGTTCAGCGCCGACACCGAAAAGCTCGCGTGCGAGAAGGACCCGCGCTCGGGCAATACGGGATCGTACCGTTCCGACTGGAATCGCCAGCGTTTGTGCGATCTCTTCGTAACTCAGCCCTTCGGATGAACGAAGCAGGAGGGCCGCGCGAAACTGGGGGGGTACCAGCGACATAGCGTTGTCCAGGTCAACGGCTGTGGCGACGTGGTTTGCCAGCGAGTCATCAGACGTGATGCTGCGGTCAACTCCGGTTGTTCTGGCGTTTCCAGTGGCCGTGTCCGTGAGACCAGCTAGCCGACCACCCCGGCTCGCCTCGCGGCTTGCAGTATCAGGTTCCGCTGATAGCAGCTCATGGGATCTGCGGCGCGCACGGCTGCGTAGGGCGGAAAGGCACGCGTTGGTGGTCACCCGGTAGCTCCAAGTAGAGAAACTGGACCGACGGTCGAAGGTTGTGATCCCACGTACGATGTTGACCACTGCGTCCTGAGTGGCATCCAGCGCGTCGGCATCAGCAAGCATCATGCGGCGACATATCCGGTAGATCGACTCGTACTGCGCTTCCAGTAACTCCTGCAGCGCTGCGCGATCGCCGGAGCATGCTGCCTCGACGAGTGCGATGTCATCTGCAGGCGCCGCGACGGGCTCGTCACCGACACCAGCACGCTCGGATGGAGTTGCCGGCGCCTGTGGATCGGCGTGCATGTTCGCGTCCTGGCCAGTGTCTGGAGTCGCTGCTCTCATACTCTCTTGCCGGACGGCAAGCCTCCTGCGATGATCCCGTTCGTTTGTCGTGACCACATGATAGGCGCGGCGGTTTTCCGGGGTGGCACGCAGGTTGCAAAGACCCTCCGCCACAAGGGTGGGAACTCGCCGCGGTCCCTAAGCGTCGAACTCCATTGAACGAACAGGTTGAAGGATGAGAGGGAGAACGAGGACAATGGCAGAGTCGGTACTGATCAGAAACAGGAGTATCCTGCGCACCGCGGCAATCGGATGTGTTGCCCTACTGGCCATTGCGAGCATCGCAGTGGGAGCAGCGGCGCTCTCCAGGCCTGGAGCGAAGGGTCCTGCTGCAAGCCGCAACGCGAGTACCGGTTGTCACGCAGCTTCGGGCGGGGCAAGCATCACGGTTCACGGCACCGGGATAGCGAGCGGCCCACCGGATCTGCTCACGATCATCATGTCGGTCAATACAACAGCACCGAGCGCGAGCGCTGCACTTGCTGAGAACGACTCGAGGGCAAGCCTCTTGATAACATCGCTAGGCCACGATGGGGTCCCGAGCAGGGATGTGCAGACGACGGGCCTGTCGATCCAACCCCAGTACGATTACAACAATTCGCCCGCTACGATAAGCGGCTTCAACGTGGCCCACACGCTTACCATCAGGTTGCGAAACCTTTCGACCGCTGGTACGGCGATAGGAACTGCTGCCGCATCGATTGGCAACTCGATTAGCCTGGAATCCATGGGGTTCTCCCTAAGTAACCAGAATGCTATCGCTAGCGCAGCGCGCCAATCGGCGGTTCGCCAGGCGATCTCCTATGCGCGGGCGATGGCATCCGCGTCCGGCCGCAAACTGGGCGCAATGTGCTCTGCAACAGACGTGACACCGCCGGCTACGAACTCGTGGCAACCCACTTTTCAGGCCTTGAACGCTCCCGCACGGGGGGCCGCAACTGCAGTTCCTCTCCAGGGCGGGACCGAGCGGGTCACCGCAACCGTGACCATGACGTTCGCGACGCGAGTCGCCTGAACTGACCACAGCGCTTGCGCCTTGTGCATCTGGTGAACCTCCAGCTCGATCATCCTGCAACGATGGCCCGCGGAGAGCAATGGAGGTTTCTTGGTAGTGGGCGGCGACCTCACAAGGCGTCAACTCCCGCTGTCGCAACCGGTGACAATCGACTCCAAGCCAAAGGCTAAGATCACCGCTTGATCGACTCGATCTAGATCATCAACCTCGACAATCTTGACGCGACTCCTTCGTCCTGTAACCAACCTGACTGCATCGCGCTTCAGGCCGAACGCCGCGGCGATAGCCACGAGCGCCGCCTCGGTGGCTCTTCCGTCCACCGCGGGTTCGGTGACCCTTACCGCAAGGACCCCAGGAGCACGGGGGGCTACTTCGATACGACTCGAGCGAGGTCTCACCTGGATCTCGAGACGCAACCGCTGATAGCGGTCCTGCACACCGTGGGCGCGTTGCGACGGCTCGTGTGCACGTCCCAGCTGGCTGCGCCTTCTCGCCATCACCTGCGCCTAGGCCCGGAATCGAGGCCGTCGCTCCCGTGCTCTCGAAGCCATGAGCTCACAGCCTCACGCGCAGCCTCATCGCCCCTGAGACGCCTGATCGCCGCAAGATCAAGTTCCAGCAAGGACCTCCAGTCGATCGAGTCCGTCCGGCGTCCCGCTCTCCGCAAGACCTCACGCGCCTCTGCAAGAAGCCCTGCCACCACCGCGTACTCTGAACCCACACGGCTCCTCAGTTCGTCTCGAATCCATGCAGCAAGTGATGGACTAGCGCCACCAGTCGACACCGCGACCGTGACTGGGCCGGCCCTATGAACAGCTGGCACGAAGAACGAGCACAACGCCGGACCGTCAACACTGTTGACCCACACGCGAGCAGCCTCGGCATCCTCGAACACTGCCGAGTCAACCTCTGGAACACCGGTGGCAGCGATTACGAGCCAGTAGGGAGCCACTTCGCCACGCGAGTACATCCGCCGCTCCACGCTGAGACCGCCTACGTGACGCTCGCTGACCGCTTTACGCAGCCACTCGCGCTCCATCTCCACTATCCTCCCATGGATCTCCGGCGCGACTAGCGTGACCAATGCACCACAGCCAAGCAACGACTCGACCTTGCGTGCGCCAACAGCACCCCCGCCAACCACAAGGCACTTCCTACCCTCAAGGCGCAACGCAACAGGGTAGAGCTGCGGCGCTGAGGGAACTCCGACTTCAGACCACACGGAGTGTGAAGCCGCACAGCGCACCTCCGCCTGAGCTGCTCCGCTCCGGCTGGGTGTTGCTGATTTTCCTAAATCGGTCATAGCTCTCCACACAGAATAGGCCAGCGGCAATGCGACCATGTCTCCCGCCAAAGACATCGAAAAGCAGACGCCGTGCGCCTGCCTAGCAAGCGACATATTATCTGACTAATATGATCAGTATTATCAACTTCATCACATATCGTGGCCGCGATCATCCCACTACGGCGCGTGGGACCCAGCTCGGACGTAACCGGGGTCAGCGCTCCGGAGCGCACATCGCCAACGCGAACAACCACGAAGTGATCGGGAGAGACACCAAGGAGGTGCAGATGAGCACGGAACACCAGCCAGGCAAGACCGCAACACTGCCCGATTGGCAGCTAATGACAGAGCAATCGCATGAGGACGTGGCGCGCATGGAGCGCGCATCAGCCCAAGAGGTCATCCGCTGGGCCGTCCAAACCTTCGGCAGCGATCTGGTGCTTGCCAGCTCTTTCCAGGATTGCGTCCTCATAGACCTCGCTGTCAGAGAGGATCCGATGGTCCAGGTCGTCTTCCTCGATACCTGCTACCACTTCCCCGAGACCTTGGAGTTCGTGGACCAGGTCAGAGCCCGCTACGATCTCAACTTGCGCGTCATCTCGCCGGGAATCCCGATCGACGAGTGGCCGTGCGGGACAGAGCGCTGCTGCGAATTACGCAAGGTGGAACCACTTCGCAGGGCCCTTGAGGGAAAGCGTTGCTGGATGACCGGCTTGAAGCGAGTGGATAGCCCCTCGCGTGCCTCAAGCAAGGTTGTCTCCTTCGACGCTGACAAGCGCGTGGTCAAAGTCAACCCCCTCGCAGCTTGGACTGACGAGGACGTCGAGCAGTACGTCGCGGACCAGGCCCTGTTGCAACACCCGCTCACCCTCACCGGCTACGCGTCGATCGGCTGCGCGCCAACCACCACCCCAGTCACACTCGGGGCGCATCCACGATCCGGCCGCTGGAGCGGAACTGGCAAGACCGAGTGCGGCCTGCATTATTAGGAGGCCATAACCCCGAGTAGCGCCCAGAACCGGGCCTCGGCAGGGGGAACCCCGTCTAGCAAGCCGAAGCTAGCAAACTCATCTACCTGCTCTTTGGGCAAGACCCGTTGGTCTCGGTGGCATGAGGGACGCGACGTCAGGCGTCCCAAGCCAGATGGAAGGGTCGAAAGACCCGTCCATCTGGGCGGCGGGGGGGTTCACGCCAAGAGGATCCGATTGCTTGGCGAGCTCTCGGGACTGTGCCTCCCGGTCGAATCCGACAAACCAGGCATCACCGAGGCTATACACCAATCGCTCGACTCCATGGGGCAGAATGTGGAGATGAATCGGAATGCGATCACCGCAAAGCCAGATCCAACCTCTTTTCGAACCCAACAAGCTGCCGGCTCGTCGACAACCCGGGGGGCCGTCGGTGAAGGCGTCGTCACAAAGGAACTCCGCATTATGGTGCTAGCCAGCATGCCAATGGAGATCGTTGGCGTCGATCTCGAAACCGGCGCGCTCGTGCGAGCACTTAGCTTCCCACACAACGACCTCTCGGCATCAGCGGGGATGGACACCCCTGCGGACACTGGAATCCCTGATACCCCCCCTGTTGCCGGCCAAGACTCCGCTTCCAACGAGGAGGAAGCTGGAGATACCCGCGAGCAAGTCAACGGCTTCGACACAACAGGTGTCAGCACCTTCGATGTAGTGGTTGTTCGCGCAGCCCAGGCAGACGAACGCCTGGACCCCGCTCAACCAGAGGCGGTGGCCATCGCCAGTTCCCCACAACTCGCCCAGCATCTGCGACCCCGGCAGATCCGCCAGTGTCTGACTCGCCTGGTCGCGCCCGAACGCGGACCACTGCTAGGATTTAGGGGACCCTCCACGCCCTACTGGTCCCTCACCGGATCTCACCCCTCCGTCGCACTGGTGGAGCTCCGCAGAGGTATCCAGCTGTTCCGCCGCCCAGGTGAGAACTATCCGAGAGTGAGGTTCCAGTGGGGACGATCCGAAGAGCGGTTGCCACTTCTTGACGCCAGGCTAGCGGGCCTGATCGAAGCACATGAGCGCTCCACTCCCGGGAGAATACTCATTGAGGAGGCCCTCGGGTTCCATCCCGCTTTTCTCGTCGCGTCTCTCACGCCACCTGAAGGCGGCCACAGCTACAAGGTCGCACTAACTCTTCTACCACGCGCCTGATGCGAAGACGCTGGATCGGGAACACACCCAGGGTTGCCCGTGGCGCGCTCCGTTGATTCCGCGTGCGTTCATTATGCTGCATTCAGTGGCTGTTCAGCGTTAGTCGAAACCAATCTTGTGGTCGTCTCGAAGTGTCAGAGGATGAGCCGTCTGACCGCTTTGAGCTGAATGCGGCCACAGCCCCCTTTCCGTAACAGAGGGGTCAAGGCCACGGATCGCTCAGCGCTTGCCTGTTGGGCAGCTAGGCGCCCAGTTTCCCTGATGCCAGGTCCTCTGCCATAGCCCAGCCGAAAACGACCAGAGAGTCGCCCATAGAGCAGTCGAGTCCTTCATAGAGCTTTGCGATTTCCTCTTCAGGGGAGGAACCGGCGCCGCTGTCCGATGACACGTAGTCGAGAACCCCGACCATAGCGCCATCCCCCTTTAGCTGGAACGTCCTGTCGTCAATACGGCCCTCTGCTCCAAAACGCTTTGCCAGGCGGCGTCCCCAGGCGCGCTCTTCGCCGGATGCCTTGTGGTCAGGTCGAGGCACCACATCCTCCAGCTCCGCAAAGACGTCGTACGCGCCAGCACCTTGGAGCCGGGTGCCAACAAGCACATCCTCGTCCGGAAAGGCGAGCAGAGCACGATGGTACTGGTCCCGCATGAGAGCCTTTAACGCGGCGTCAGACTGCGAACCCCGTGCTATGGATGCGACGCCAACTAGCAGTGCTGGCGTTCCCCCGATGCGTTCCAGGGTGCAGAAAGAGAACCCCATCAGCTGGTCGTTGTCACGCACCTGCGTGACAAGCACCCACTCCTCTCGCTGCTTGGAGAGGAAGCCTACGTCGAAGGCGCAGGATCCGTATGCGCACAGATCCGCCATCTCGGCCAGTTCCGCGTCTCCAAGTGCTGTGCTGTCCTTGGTCAAGCCCTCTATGGGCATGAAGCTCGCACTCCCATCAATACCTTTGTACCCATCAATACTTACGTGCCACCTTTGTGTCGCGACGCCCAACCTAGCCCTAGGCCACCGCGTCACATGAAGGCAGGATGCCTTGGTCACTCAGAAAATCCCGCAGCTGGCCCAAGCACAACTTCACCTTCGTTACCAGGTTAATTCATCTTGGGGCCAACATTCCAAGCGCGACGCAAGAGTCACGACAGCATCACTAATCGCCCAGCTCAGCGGCAATATTGCTCTCAGGCGACTATAGCCTTGGGGCCAAGGAGCGCTCGGAGCTCGCCGATTAGCCCGCCTCGATCATCCACGCTGAACTCACCCGGCAGCTTGAGCACCTTCGTGCCTATATGGAGGTAGACGCAGGACCCACCCGGGTGCTCGAGAAGAAGTTGCTTCAGAGCGTCAACGTTCGACCCAGTCAGAGCACCAACAGGTAGATTCAAATGAAGCTCTGCAATGGAGGACCCCGACAGCTCTGGTCGAGATACCTCCAAACAGATCAGCTTGATCTCATCCTCGCGAACGTCCAGTTTGCCTTTCACGCATACCACAACGTCCTCGGCCAATATTCCCCCATACTCGCCAGCCACCTTCGGGAAAGCAACAACCTCGATCGAAGCCTCGACGTCTTCGAGCGTGAACGTAAGCATCGGATCACCCCTCCTCGTCGTCCTACGCACCATGTTCGTCACCACCCCACCTAGTGTCTTGACGATCGTCTCGCGTCCAGCCTGGCCAGACGCTCCCGCCAACTCCTTCAGATCAGCGACACCACAGTCCGTTATGCGGCGCAGTTGCGCCTCAACCCCAGTGAGCGGATGATCGCTCACGTACAACCCCAGGAGCTCTTTTTCAAAGGCGATGCGTTGAGCCTTGTCGAACTCCTCGTCAGGAATTGGAACCCTCGAGCCACCTATGTCTTGAACCGTCCCGCCCGGGCCCAAGACATCTGGAGCATCACCGTTGCTTGACCCGTCAAGAGCCGCAGCATCATCAAGGGCCGCGAACAGAGTGTCGATCCCGAGCTGTGCCTCCCTGCGCCTCGCAAGCGTGCGCTCGACCACGTCTTCGAACACCATCGAGAGCCCTTTTCGCGAGTGTCCCAGCGAGTCGAAAGCGCCTGCTTTGATCAGCGACTCAACAGCACGCTTGTTGAGCACAACCGGATCCACCCGTTCGCAGAAGTCGTAGAAGTCCTTGAACAGCCCGTGGGCCTGGCGCTCTTGAACCACAAGAGATACGAGCCCCTCTCCGACGTTGCGCACTGCAGCGAGCCCGAAAAGGATCGTACCGGACGCTGCAGAGGCATCCTTGACCGGTATGCCAGATTCGCCTCCGGACGCCTCATCAGCGCGCCGAGCGGTGAAGTCGGATGCGGAAAGGTTCACATCCGGAACGTGAACACTTATCCCCATCCCTCGGCACTCTGCTAGGTACACTGCCGTCTTGTCCTTGTCGCCCTTTACCGATGTGAGCAACGCGGCCATGTACTCCACTGGATAGTTGGCCTTCAACCACGCAGTCTGAAAAGCGATGATCCCGTATCCGTACGAGTGACTCTTGTTGAACGCGTAGTCGGCAAAGGGCTCGATGATGTCGAACAGCGACGTGCCGAGCTCAGCTCCATAGCCATGCTCTACACACCCCGCGACGAACTTCTCGCGCTCGGCGGCAATCAGCCTCCGATCTTTCTTGCCACAGGCCTTGCGCAAATTGTCAGCCTCTTCGAGCGTATAGCCAGCAAATCGCTGCGCTACCCTCATCACAGACTCCTGGTAGATCATCAGCCCGTATGTGTCTTTCAGGATCTCCTCGAGATCTGGATGAAGGTACTTGACCTCCTGGCGAGAGTTCTTGCGGTCCGCATAGTCGCGATGCATGTTCTGAGCCATGGGACCCGGACGGTAGAGCGCGACCAGCGCGGCTACGTCGTCAATCGACGTGGGCGCGAGAGAGCGTATCAACGACCGCATCGGCCCGCTCTCCAACTGGAATATCCCCACGGTCTCGCCTCGCTGGAGCATCTCGAAGGTGAGTTTGTCCTCGAAGTCCACGCGGTCGATGTCCGGCCTGGTCCCGGTAGACTCCTCGATCAGATCCAGGGCTCGCTCGATCAACGAAAGCGTGCGCAGTCCGAGGAAGTCCATCTTCAAGAGACCGAGAGCCTCCACGCCATGCATCTCATACTGGGTAACGACCGGCGCATTCTGTGGGTCGGTCCCGGTCTCCGGCTTCCTTTGCACTGGAAGATACTCGGTCAGCGGCTCTTTGGTAATAACCACCGCTGCAGCATGGATGCCGTCCTGGCGCCGCAGGCCTTCAAGCCCCCTCGCTACGTCGGTTATCCGCCGGACGTCAGGTTCTGATTCATACATCTCACGCAGTGCCTGGGCAGCCTCGAAGCCGTCTGCGTGCTCCTCGTCACGATCCAGGCAGGCGCGCAGCGGGGTGTCCCTGCCCATCACCAGGGGAGGCATCGCCTTCGCTATGCGGTCCCCGATCGCGTATGGATACCCGAGGACCCGGGCAGCGTCCCGGACAGCGGCTCTCGCCTTTATCGTGGAGAAGGTGACAATCTGCGCCACATGATCCCAGCCATAACGCTCGGATGCGTAGCGGATCATCTCAGCTCGGTAACGCTCGTCGAAGTCCATGTCGATGTCGGGCATCTGCTTGCGGCCTGGGTTCAAGAAGCGCTCGAATAGCAAGTCGTAGCGGATCGGGTCAAGATCCACTATCCCTAGGCAGTAAGCGACACAGCAGCCTGCAGCAGACCCTCTCCCAGGTCCCACCCTTATTCCGCTCGAGCGAGCGTGACAGATCAAATCCCAGACTACGAGGAAGTAAGCAGAGAAGCCCATCGATGAGATCACGTTGAGTTCGTAGTCGATGCGCTCCGCGACGTTTGTGGCGAGCGGATGGCCATACCTCTGCTCAGCGCCTTCCTTCGTAAGCTGACGCAGGTAGATTGCAGCCCCCTCGTTGTAGTCGAGGTCCCCCAGCTCGCCCGGAAGTGGAAACTCCGGCAGGCTGTCACGGCCAAATTCAATCTCGACGTTCGATCGCTCTGCTATTGCAAGCGTTGCATCACATGCCTCCGGGAAGTCAGCGAAGAGGTCGCGCATCTCTGCGCAAGACTTAAGAAAATGCTCCTCACCCTCGAACTTGAAACGCTTGGGATCCTCGAGCGTGGCCCCCGTCTGCACGCAAAGCATTGCATCGTGAGCGATGGCATCCCCGCGCCTCGTGTAGTGACTATCGTTCGTTGCGAGCAGTGGAGCGCCTATCCGCCTGGCTATCTTCACGAGGTCGGGGTTGGTGCGACGCTGGCTTGCGATCCCATGGTCTTGGATCTCGACGAAGAAGTTCTGTTTCCCAAATATCTCCTGGAGCCGGCCAGCGGCCTTCTCTGCCGCTTCGTAGTCCCCCCTGAGTAGGTATTGAAGGACTACCCCACCGAGACATCCGCTCGTCGCTATGACGCCATCGTGATGGCGCTGAAGCAGTTCCCAGTCGACGCGAGGCTTGTAGTAATAGCCCTCGAGGTAGGCAGCACTCGAGAGCTTCATCAAGTTGCGATACCCGTCGCTCGTCTCCGCCAGCAGTGTGAGGTGATAGTAGAGCTTCTCCCCACCACCAGCTTCGCCGCCCGTATCGTCCACCCTGCCCCTGCGCACCGGCCGCTCCGTGCGGCTCTCTGCTGCCATGTACGCCTCGAAGCCGATCACCGGCGTGATGTCCGCGTCTCGACAAGACCTGTAGAAGTCGAGAACCCCGTACATATTTCCGTGATCAGTGATTCCAAGCGCTGGCTGGCAATCAGCAACCGCTGCCTCGACGAGGTCGCTAATCCGCGACGCGCCGTCAAGCATGGAGAACTCTGTGTGCGTATGAAGATGAACGAACGATCGCTTGCTCATCGACGTCCTAGAGATACGTGCCAGGCCGCTCCGACGCGTCCCTGGGTCCCTCTGAGGCGCCTGCGCTGCCCCGCTCGGATGGGCTCGCCTCCGGCGCTGGGAGACCGCGCCGCTGCATCTCCTCAAGCTGAGAATGGGCAGCCATCTGCTGGGCAAAGAGCGTCGCCTGGATACCGTGGAAGAGCCCCTCCAGCCATCCAACCAGTTGAGCCTGGGCAACTCGTAGCTCTGCTTCCGATGGCGTCGCGTCCCGTTCGAACGGTATTGCCACCGTATCAAGCTCCTGCGCAAGGTCGTCTGAGAGCCCGGATGCCAACTCCCGCACGGAAATCTCGTAGATTTCCCTCAATCTCACGCGCCCAGCCTCATCCAGGGGAGCCTGGCGGACCTCCTCCAGAAGACGCTTGACCATCGAGCCGATCCTCATGACCTTCCCCGGCATTGCGATCGTCTCTTCACCAGCGCGTTCGATCTCCGCACGCACCGAAGCCCTCCCCGAACTACCAGCAGGCTCAGCTGACGTCACAACCGTTGACGAAACTGGCAGCGCGGGATGAACGACCTCATCTGCGGCGCCTGAGGCGCGGCCTCCCAAACTTGCATCACTTGTCACGCAATCGACGATACCGCGCCGGGCATCAGCCGGTCACGTGCTTCGCCAGGCAAGCAGGGGCACCAGCATCTCTGCCCGCGTCAAAGATCCGTGCCGTGCCACCTGCCTGATCTCAGATGTGTGCGCTGGATCAAGAAACGCCACTGGCTCACGGGCAGCGAGCGCAACATCCCCAAGCCTGCCAACCACCTCTGCGGAGGGTGTCCCACCCAGCCATCCCTCGCTCAGCATCTCCTCGCGGCTCAGAACCCATGCGAGGTCGCTCATCGAGCTACGCGCGACACCAAGAAGGTCCTCCTCATGCCCCCTCTTTGCGTGAAGCCAGCGAAAGCGACCTTCGCCGGAGAGCAAGGACACATGCGCCATCACGTCAGCATCCAGCACGACAACTCGCTCATCTACGCAAACCTGGCCATGGTCAGACATGACCACAAGCGCGCATCCAGCGGGAAGCCTGCTCAGCATTTCCGCAACCAGCTGATCCGCTGCGACGAGTTCCAGGTCGTAGTGGTCCTCAAGGCCCCATTCGTGAGCCACCTTGTCCAACCCGTCGTAGTACACGAACACATCCGGCTCCCCCTGGGCCAGTAGTTTCGACACCTCGACAAGCAGCGTCGATGCCACTCGCCAACCCCTCAGCTTTGCTCCTCCTAGATGAGCGGCTGTAAAGCCGGTTCCCATAAATTCAGCCCTTGTAACCACAGGTACGCGCCGGCCGAGAAAGGCCGGGTGCGGCTGGAAGAGTGCGGGGTTCAAGGTGGATCTCGCGTCGCGGGAGCCGGTCTGCCACTTCAACACATTCAGCACCTCTGCGCCGCCCACGTTCAATCTGTAGCCCACCAAGCCGTGATCACCCGGAGCAAGGCCGGTGGTGATCGACGTCATAGCGGCTGCGGTGGTTGAAGGAGCAACCGACGTAATCGGGCTCGCCATCCCGCTCGCGAGCACAGGCGCCAGCTCCTTGCGCTCCGACAGCTGCTCCCAGCCAAGCCCGTCCAGAACGAGCAGCACTACCTGGTCTGAACCGAAAACGGCATCGAAGACGGCATCCGGCAACCACTCAGGACGGTCGCCTGAATGCCTGCGAATCAGTGCGGGCATCACCTCTGTAATGCAGGAACCGCCGTACTGCGGCAACAGAGGCCCTTGCGGACTTTCAGCCGACTCGCGTTGATGGTCGTCAGCTCGGCTCGCGCTCCGTTCCGCATTGATTGATCCGATGTCGGTACCCACACGACGACTCTAGACCGTCTAAGTCACCTCCACAGCTCCAGCCTTCCAAGCGCGAGGCCCCACAAGCGCACTTTGTGCCAAAATCACCAGATCGCGCTACTTGCCTCGCTGCAGGCCCTAACATAAGTTGCGTGAAGATCTCGACTCGAGGTGACTACGCGAGCAGGGCCCTGCTCTCGCTCTCCCTGCGCACCAACGACGGAGGTCCCACGTCGGTGCGAGACATAGCCGAGCGGACCGGTCTACCTCAGCCATACCTCGAGCAGATTCTCCTGGCTTTGAAAGGGGCGGGGCTTGTGCGATCCAAACGAGGTGTGGGAGGCGGTTACGTGCTGGCGAGGCCGCCTCAGGAGATAACCCTGGGTCAGATAGTCCGAGCAGTAGACGGCCCAATAGTCGCGGGCGATTTCGGGCTTCCGCACGAGAACGGAGCCTGCGAGCACGAGGGGCAGTGCGTCTTGCTTGCCGTTTGGTCCGAGGTTGGGGAACACATGAGGTCTCATCTCGACTCGTTTACCCTGGCCGACATGGTCCAACGAGCGCGCGGATGGGCAAACGAGTCCAAGCCGGTATACCACTGATCGACCCAGCTCAAATGAACGTCAATGTCGCGCTGGACGGGCTCCGCGTAGATAGGGCGGTAGCGATACTGACCGGACTCTCCAGAGCCCAAACAACGCGGCTCATCACAAACAGGAAGGTCCAGGTCAATGGCACCGCAGTCACCTCAGGGAGCCGGAAGCTACGCCTTGGCGAGTTGATAAAAATCGACTCATCTGCCATCGCACCCGACGACAGCGGCGTCTTGCGTGCGCAAGAGGCGATCGATGTGAACATTGTATTTGTCGACGACGATGTAATCGTCGTCGACAAGCCAGCTGGCCTTGTCGTGCACCCGGGAGCGGGAAACCCCGACGGAACCCTCGTCAACGCGCTTCTCGCTCGGTTTCCTGAACTCGCTACGAGAGACCTAGGCGAGCGATTCCGGCCCGGAGTAGTCCACCGCCTAGATAAGGGAACCTCTGGCCTGATGGTCGTAGCACGATCCGAACCCGCATACCGTCAGCTCAAGACACGCATAACCGAGCGGCTGGTCGAGCGGGCCTATACCGCGCTACTTGCGGGCTCTGTCGAGAACGACTCCGCGATCATCGACGCTCCTGTAGGCCGCTCGTCCAACGACCCAACGCGAATGGCGATTTCCTGGCGAGGCAAGCCGGCTCAGACCACCTATACGGTCCTGCGGCACTTCTCGGAACCGTCACCAACAACTCTCGTAGAAGCAAGGCTCGGAACCGGGCGCACCCATCAACTCCGCGTTCACTTCGCCGCCGTTGGCCACCCTGTAATCGGTGACCCAAAGTACACCAAGGGCACTGGTGACGGTCGAGACGCTGCACGAGCTCCGAAGGGCATCCCACGTCTCGACCGCCAGTTCCTCCACGCGCACCGCCTCAGCTTTGACCACCCTGTCGACGACCGCCGCCTCGAATTCCACTCGCCGTTGCCCTACGACCTGCAGTCTGTGATCAGCCAGCTCCAGTAGCTGGCAAGCTGGTCAAGGCCAGTTCGCACAGCATGATTGACGACACAGACCCCAGCCCATTGGCACGAGGTCAAGCTGCCCGGTAAGCGGCTTCAATCTCCGGGCATGCAGCAAGCTGCCTCAGCGCCTGCGCCTCGAGACGCCTCACCTTCCTCACACCCATGCCCAGCCTGCGCGCCGTCTCCTCCACCGAAACCGGACCTCGGCCATCGAGACCGAATCGCAGCCATACGATCTCACGTTCGGTCTCATCCATGCCTTCGACGGCCTTGCGCACCTGAGCTCTGATCATCTCCGAGTCCACCTCATCCTCGAAGCCGGACGCCGTCGCCCCCTGGAGCAAGTCCCCGAGGTTCGTCTCTCCACCTGACACAGCGGGTTGGTCAATGCTTGCGACCACCCGCGCCCGCTGGCGAAGCTCATCAACCCGGTCTGGATGCAGCCCAGACGCCTCCGCGACCTCGTCGAGATCGGGGTCTCTGTTGAGAGAAGCAGCCAGCTCCCACCTCGCTCGGTCGATCCGTCCAATCTGTTCGCCCGCCTCAGCTGGAAGGCGAATGCCCTGCGATTGGTTATATACCGCTCGCTGAAGAGATTGGCGAATCCACCAGCTCGCGTAGGTTGAAAACTGGAACCCGCGCTTCCAATCGAACTTGTCGACCGCGCGCATCAGCCCGAAGGTGCCCTCCTGGATCAAGTCCAGCATGTCCAAGCCGCTATCTTGATACCTTCGAGCCCAGTGAACCACGAGCCTCAAGTTCGCAGAGATCATCTCCTCCCTGGCTCCTGGCTCTCCGCAAGCCACCCTGCATGCCAGCTCGCGCCGACCTTCGGCATCGGCCAGTGGAAAGCGCTCGAGGTCAGACAGGAACAACCTCACGCTGTCCGAGGTTGAATCACTGGTTCGCTTCGTCTGGGTGTGGGTCATCGCGTCCATCATTTCAATCGTCATAATTGCGAACGCCATCACGTCAAAATTCATTCCACAGTCCAGCAAAGCAGGTCAGCACACATAACTTGCGGACCACAGCGGTGCGCGTGTTGGATCGGAATGTGCCAACCGATCCAGGCAGGACGGAAGACCCGCTCAGCGTAGTAAACGGGGGAATCCGCTCAGGCGAGACAGCGGCTAGTCAAATCGTTCTCGTAAGGCACGGCGAGACCGAATGGAGCCGCGTGGGAAGGCACACCGGCCTCACCGACATCCCGCTTGATCGAAACGGACTCCTTCAAGCTGCCAACGCTCGCCACTACCTCGCTGACCTTGGCGTCTCGTTCGCGAAAGTGTTCTCCAGCCCTCTTGAACGCGCTGTAGAAACCTGCGTCGCAGCCGGTTATTCCAGCGAGATAACGCTCCTCGACGACCTGGTCGAATGGGATTACGGAGACTACGAGGGGCGCACCACCGAGGAGATCCGCGCCGAGATCCCAGGTTGGTCCCTCTGGGCAGACGGTGTCGCTCATGGCGAGAGCATTGAGAGTGTCGCTGCGCGCGCTGACAGGGTCGTATCGCACCTGAAGTCGATAGACGGCAACGTCATCATCTTCGCGCACGCTCACATCCTTAGAGTCCTCGCTGCTCGCTGGATTGGTCTCCCTCCCGAGCATGGCCGATCGTTCGTGCTCGGACCCGCATGTTCCAGCATCCTCGGCTATGAGCATGGAGCAACAGCCATCCTCTCGTGGAACAACCGCGAGTAAGCCCCGTCCGCCATGGCGGACGGGGCTTCTAACCCACGGCCAAACTCACCCGGTCATCCGCTGGAGTCAACTGCTTTGGTCAGCACTACCGTGCGGGGCCTTCTTGCCGACACCACTCATTGTGATGACTAAGAGGATGCTGCCGCAGACAATGCAGGAGTCAGCCACGTTGAACGTTGGCCAGAACCCCGTATAAAAGAAGTCGACCACAGCACCGGACGCGCTTGCAAAGATCCTGTCCACAAGGTTCCCCACTGCGCCACCTAGCATCAATCCGACCCCCACAACACCCATAGTCGTCGAAGCAGACCTCCCAATGACGATCAGCACACCTATAAGGGCCACCGCTATCACCGCGATTTCGGCGGTCCACCCCTGGCCGATGCCAAATGCTGCTCCCGTATTGTACGACAGCCTCAGCCAGAGCGGACCGATGACATGGACCGGGTGATCACGCAGATTTGCCACAGCCAGAGCCTTGGTGACTTGGTCTACTGCGATCACAACTGCTGCTACTCCAGCCAGCAGTATCCAGCGTCTGAAACCATGCTTCGCCGCACTGGTGTGGGCGAATTGAATACCAGCAAGCCTTCGTACTCTGAGACCATGAGCTTCCCCGCCAGTTGCCGGGTCAGGGTTGGGCTGCATCGCAGTCCTCAGACCGTCTGCTCAATGAAAGGGCTCGTCGATGGAGGCCAGGGTGCGCTTATGATCCTCTTGA
>JAJZXF010000028.1:17400-28990 GCA_021802485.1 Actinomycetes bacterium
TAGCTGCGGGACTCGGATATCGGCACCCAGTGATCGAGGAGCCGGGGTCCGATGCAGCGCCTTATGGCAAATAACGACACCTCCAAGAATACTCGAGTGCAAGGACCCGTTCGTCAGCGCCGCGACAATCCCCCGCTCTTGCAATCAATGCATAAACGAGCATAAGGAAGGGCCTTCAGGCGTGGCCGGGGGATCAGCGTATGACAATTCTCACATATGCCGTAGCTGCCAGAATCGATCTTTGCCAGCGCGATGTCGATCTCCTCTACCGCTGCCATTGCCTGGGCCGACAACGCTAGATCTCGCTCACGATCGATCGTGGTCGTCCCGCCTTCTCCCGACTCCTCGTCGAACTGCACCTCACCTGGTTCCATCTCCTCTGCGAGTGCCTCCGCCTCATCCTTGAGGCTCTTCGCCTGCTCAAGGTAGGTCGCCCGCTCCTGAAAGAGCAGAGAACGTTGGTCAAGGAGAAACTTCTCGTCCAGTGCTGATTCCCGCTCAGATGCGCCACGACCCGGTTGCCGGGATGCCCCAGTCTTGGTGGCCGGCTTCGCAGCGGCCTTCGCGGGAGCCTTCGTTCGAGCCTTAGCGGGCGGCTTCGCAGCGGCCCTCGCTGGAGCCTTGGCGACTGATTTCGCAGCGGCCTTGGCGCGAGCCTTCGTTGGAGCCTTGGCGACTGGCTTCGCAGCGGCCTTGGCGGGAGCTTTGGCAGCCGAAACTTTCTTCTGCTGCTTTCTTGCCACCGGCACCTGGCGCGCAGGCGTCACCGAAGCTCACCTTGCAGCTCTGCCTCGGCAGACGACGCTGTCACGAGAGTCGCGCTCTCTGCTTCAACTTGCACTAGCGGAAGTCCTCTTTTCGTTCGAATCCAAAGCCGACAACTGACAAACTTGGATCATGGATCTCGTGGAGCCTACCCGACGCGACTCAGAAACACTAGCCGGAGCGACAACCGGCACCGACGCTACGCCAGCACCAGCTGTAGCGCGACTTCTGAGCCATCAATGTCAATAACCGCACCCTGGGTGTTCGAGTCCCAGTCCATCTTCTTTGCCAGTACCTCCCGTGCGATCCAGTCAAAGTACGCGACATAGACGTCCTTGATCCGCTCATCCCCGAAGATACGAGCATGGACCCTGTCCGAGATCGCAAACCCTTGCTCTTTTCGCAGATCGTTGATCGCCCGGACGAGCTCGCGGGCGAGGCCCTCGCGTACAAGATCCTCCGTGAGTGTGAGGTCGAGCGCTACAGCCCATCCTTCGTCCTCGGCAAGGACCAGCGTGTCGAAGGCAGCGGCACGCACATCCAACTCCTCGGCCAAGATCCGTTCGCCACAGATCTCCACATATCCCACGTCGTCGAGCTGTTCGCGAAGACCGGAGCCATCAGCTACTGCAAGAGCTGCCTTGACCTCGTTCACCTTGGCGCCAAGTCGTGGGCCAAGAAGCCGGAAGTTCGGCACAACGCTCCACGTCACAAGGTCTGAAAACGACTCCACATCCTCGATGTGCTTAACGTTTAACTCGTCTTGGACCTCCGCCTCGACCTCCTTGCCAAGCACAACCCCTGGATGCAGCACGAGTGCCCGCGGAAGTGGCTGGCGCACCCTAACTCCCGCCTTTGAACGGGCGGTCCGCCCCAGCGCGACGAGTCGACGACCCGCCGACATCTGGACATTCAGCATCTCGTCGAGATGCCCCCCTGGAAGCGGCCAATCGGTCAAATGCACGGACTCCTCGCCCGTAAGACGCGTGTAAATCTCGTCGGCAAGCATCGGACAGAACGGGGCCAGCAGCCGCGTCACTATCTCGAGGCACCGGTACAGGGTCGCATGCGCGCTAGCGTCGCGGAGCATCCAGTACCTCGGCCTTCCGCGGCGGACGTACCAGTTTGACAGGTCGTCAACAAACTCAGCGAGGCGCGTCGACGCACCCAGAGCATCGTAAGCCTCCAGCTGGTCCCCGACGGCAATAATCGTAGCGTCCAGCCGGGAAAGTACCCATCTGTCCAGAGCGTGATCGGCCGAGACCTCGTCCGTCCCCGCCAGCTCCGCAGCGCTCCAGCCATCGAGGTCTGCATACGTTTGGGCAAAGCAAAACACGTTCCACAGCTTCACCAGGGTCTGGGCACTCGACTCGTGGATCGACTCCAAAGAGATACGCCGGGGAGTCCACGGCTGGCCAGAGGTGAAGAAGTTCCAACGCATTGCGTCGGCTCCGAATTGCTCGAAGATCATCCACGGATCCACAACGTTCCCCCTAGACTTCGACATCTTGAGCCCCTGGTCGTCCACCACGAGGCCAAGGCATACGACATTTCGATACGGCGCCTGGCCGAGAGCCAGCACGTTTACCGCGAGCAACGAGTAGAACCATCCACGCGTCTGGTCGATTGCCTCGCAGATGAAGTCAGCCGGGAATCCACTCTCGAAACGATCCCGGTTCTCGAAGGGAAAGTGATGTTGGCTGGACGGCATCGCGCCGGAGTCAAACCATGCATCGAGGACCGGTGGAAGACGTCGGGCATCCCCCCCGCAGATCGCGCACCTCACTAGCACCTCGTCAATGAACGGACGGTGCAGATCCATTGCATCAAGGTCCTTGCGATTCGCGACACGCGACAAGTCCTCGATCGATCCTACGCAGGTGTCATGACCGTTATCACAGCGCCACACTGGCAAAGGGGTTCCCCAGTAGCGATCTCGCGAGAGCGCCCAGTCGACGTTGCCCTCCAGCCACTTGCCAAAACGGCCGCCCTTCAGATGGCTCGGGTGCCATACGACTTGGTTGTTCTGGGCCAGGAGATCCCCGCGACGCTCTGAGGTGCGCACGAACCATGTCGTCTTCGCCCAGTAAATGAGCGGCGTATCGCAACGCCAGCAGTGAGGGTAGCTGTGCTCGTAAGGCTGTTCGCGCACCAGTAGACCCCTGGCAACGAGGTCATCAATCAACTCACGGTTCGCGTCCCGAACGAACTTTCCAGAAAGCGACCCGAGGTCATCAGTGAATGCAGCCGTCGCGTCAACAGGGTTCAAAACCGGCAGCGACTCCGCCAGGCCTATGCGGTAGTCGTCCTCGCCAAACGCCGGCGCGAGGTGAACGATCCCGGTCCCCTCGCTGGATGTCACGTAGCTGTCCGCGACCACGCGGGAGGCGCCAGGGCTCATCGCAACCATCCCGAACGGACGCTCATACGACGCGCCAACCAACTCTCCCCCAACCAAGCGCGATACGACCTTTGCACCTGGGAATAGGCGCTCACATGCCTCGTCGGCAAGAACGATGTCCGCACCCTCGTCCAGGTGAACACGAACGTAGGGAATCTCCTCGCCCACCACTGCAGCAACGTTTGCAACAAGCGTCCACGGTGTCGTGGTCCACACGAGTAGATCTGCACCCATCAGTTCATCTGGAGCGCTGCGAAGCGGAAACCGCACGTACACGGATGGATCCACCACGTTCCTGTACCCTTGGGCTACTTCGTGCGAGGAAAGCGCTGTCCCACAGCGTCCGCAGTAAGGCGTGACTCGGTGCCCCTCGTAGAGCAGCCCCCGGTCCCAAAGCGTCTTGAATAGCCACCAGACAGACTCGATGTACTCATTCGAACTCGTCCAGTACGCATCCTCGGTATCCATCCAAATCCCGCATCGTTCGGTCAATGCAGCAAAGTCGTCCACATACCGCTGAACGGACTCCAGGCACTTGGCATTAAACCTCTCGATGCCGTATGCCTCTATGTCCTGTTTGGAGGTAAGCCCAAGGACCCTCTCAACCTCAAGCTCCACCGGCAGGCCATGGCAGTCCCAGCCAGCTTTGCGGGGAACCGACTTGCCGCGCATGGTCTGGAAACGTGGATAGAGATCCTTGAACACCCGCGCCCAAGCGTGATGAACCCCTGGACGGCCATTCGCTGTTGGCGGACCCTCGTAGAAAACCCAGAGCGGGGCCCCTTCTCTGGCCTCGCGCACGCGCGTGAACAGATCGAGCTTGCGCCAGCGCTCGAGCGTTCTAAGCTCGATAGCCGGCAGGTCGAAGTCACTCGGAAGCGCTGGTCGCATTGAAAATCATCAGAAATGGGTGTGGGACGAGAAACCCCCAACTCTAGCTGTTGAGAGGGATAGTCTAACTCGGGCCGCAGGCCCGAGTTCCTGTTGCTGCTCGTGACCCCAGCCGTCGCGACGCCGCAAGAGTGTGCGATAGCGGTAACTGATTCCCTGCACGGTTTCTCCTTTCGCCTTGATGAGGAAGCATCTGCTGGTGGGTCTTCTCGCATTCGTACAACGTAGACATCTTGCTCACCTCCTTTTCAATGTCTTGGTCTGGTCAACCTGGGATTGGGGGAGATTCCCTCCAGCCCCGGCTTTAGGCGTCAGGTAGTTGACCGTAGCCACTTTGCCTGAACCACGATCGCTGCTGCACTTGAGACGAGGCCAACCACATCCAGATACAGCCGCGTCAGAACAACGCCTGCGAAAACGCACACGATCGAGAGTATGAGCAGCACAATCACTACCCACAGCGCACGCCTTGGTCCGAGGACCACCTGGCTCAGTGCGCGCTCAGAGCTCCGTCGGACGCCAACTTACTCCGGTGATGAAACGTTGCGAGAGCGCGTAACAGGAGGGCGCACGTTTTCCTCGTCGGGTATCACGTCTGAAAGCAAGCTTCCAGGCCCTCCCAAGCCCCGGAGGACCTCATCGCCCCGCGCTAGCTCACTGACTTCGTCCCTAGAAGGCTGAGCACCGTCGGAAGCCGCCTTCGCTTGGCGCGCTCCGCCCCGCTGCTGCGAACTCGGCGGAGCACCGCCCGCTGGGCGTCGCGACGAGGCTGGACGCAACTTCTCGTCCACCAAGCCGACAAGATCGCTCATCGCAGCCTTAAGGCGCTCTCGCTCACTCTCGACATGCTGCATAAGGCTCTCTAGGTCAGCCTGCAACTGCGTCTTGACCGCCTCAAGTTTGCTCACCTCTTCGACCCGTCGTCGCTCGGTTTGCTCCTTTAGCCGGACTGAGCGCTCCTCTGCCTCGGTGAGAAGCCGCTGCGCCCGTTCCCTCGCATCCACAAGCAGCTCTTCTGCCTCGTGCTCTGCCTCGCTCTTGGTGTGTTCCACAAAACGCTCAGCAATGTTGAGCATCCGCTGTACGGCATCCGAGCCGCCTGGAGCTCCCTCAAGCGACCGTGAGGCACTTACAACGTCTGCCTTCTCTCGTGCCTGGCGCAACTCCTCTTCGATCCGCTGGTTCTTTAGCTTGAGCTCTTCCACCTCGCCTGCAACGCGATCGAGAAAATCGTCGACCTCGTCGCAGTCATACCCCCTGAGCATCCGGCTGAACTCAACCGTACGAATACTGTCCAGGCTCGAGCGTTCGTCATCCATGCAAGCTGATAATACATCTACGTGCGATCCGACGCACAGGTTCCGCAGTCACAAGGGATCCACCTGAGGCACCTGCGACGTAAATTCGACTCCCCCGGTCAGCACAGCACGTTGCTGAGGACCTCCAGCACCACGATCACCAGGATAAACGACATATCTATAGCGATTCCACCCGCTTGCAGTGGGGGGATCACCCTGCGAACCGGTGCGACAACCGGCTCCGTGACAGCATTGAGAACCCTGTTCACCGGCTCCAATGCAGATCCCGGTGACGTCGGAAACCAGCTCATGACGGCTCGCAGAATCAAGATGACTATGTAGATGGTGATAAGCGTACAGACGAAGTGGGGCATGATGGTTCAGACCGGCACGCTAGACGACAAAGATGGTGAACGGGGATCAGCTACGCGTTGTTTCAGTGTTTCGGTCGCGCGAGGAGTACGTGCCACGGCGTTCCCCAGACACCTCCACCCCCGGAGGCCTCAGAAGAAATACCTGTTCAGCAACCTTCTCCATAGTACCCTGAAGAGCGTATGCCACGCCGGCACAAAAGTCGATCATCCGCCGGGTCAGCTCGTTATTTGCGACTTCAAGGTTGACGATAACGGGCTGATTCGCAAGAAGGCAGTCCGCAACCTCGCTCGCATCACGAAACTGCTTTGGCCGGATCACGCCCACACTGTTACATTTGCCTTCGCTCGCCCGCGACGCTGAAGCTCCCATTCGTGCAACACCTCCCATCCCGGATGCACCATGCTCACCACGAACAGGCGCCTGGTTGCTCGGTACGACTGTATACGGCGCCGGTCGCTGCGGGGCTCCCACAGGTGATACCACTGGCCTACCAAGTCCCTGCGGTCCTTGCGAACCGACCACCTCCAGCGGCCTACCACCATTGTCGCCCTGCGAGTTGCCGAGAACGCCAACATGACGGCCGCCCCGATTGGTCGGTTCTTCCTCACGGATCATCTCGTCCTCGGGATCGCTCAAACCGAAAAAATCCATGATTCGCTTCAAATGTGACTCCGCCATTGCTTGCCTCCTTGACACCAGCTTATTGCGCGGCAACCCGCGCGAGTGTGCGTTTCCCGAATAGTCCGCGCCCGATGCGCACCATGGTGGCCCCCTCCTGGACTGCAACCTCAAGATCGTCAGTCATCCCCATTGAAAGCTCCACGAGGCCAAGGCGGGCACCTACTGCTGCGAGGGACCTGAACTGCTCGCGAACTTCTCCTGCATCTCCCTGGGTGCCAACCGCCATAAGACCGCGAACCTCCAATCCCAGAGCACGCAGATGCTCGACCACGAGTGGTACCCGTCCGGGCGCGACTCCGCGGCGATCACCAGCTTGCGACGCGTTCACCTGCACAAGCACCTCTGCGCCAGGGGCCCACCTGGACAACTCCTCACCTTCAACTTCACGGGCCAGACTCTGCCAGAGCGCTACGTGCGGAGCGAGCAGCTTCAGCTTCCGACGCTGCAAAGCACCGAGAAAATGCCACCTGACCCGTTCGCACGCCTGCCTGGAGGCTGGCCGCGACACCTCCTCCCTTAACACCTTTGCCTTTTCCGCGAGCTCAGCCGCGTAGTTCTCCCCAAGATCACATATCCCTGCTTCAAGCGCTGTGCGCGCGACAGAGACTGGGAATCCCTTTGTCACGCCGACTACCTTCACAACTGCGGGATCCCCGCCCGCAGCCCTGATCCGTTCCCGGACCCGCTCAAGTCGCTCGCGCAGCTCCTCGAGGTCCGTGGCATCCGACGACGCGGCCAACTTCCTAGATGCTTCGAGCTCACGATCGGGGGAGGAAGCCACTGGAGCATCGCATCCAGCAGTGGACCGGTTCATCACAGCACCTGGGTGTTCGGCACTAGGCGGGACCCATATTTGCCGAATAGACCAGCGTTTTCTTGATCGCGCTCTTTCTCGCTTTGCCTCCAAACGAGCATCGCCTGGCGTTCTGGAGACCTCATGGCCCTGTGGGAGAAGTGCAAACCCGAACAAGCAGTACACTCAATTGCCTGAAAGACGCAGCTTACCCCGGCCTCGCGCAGCGCAACGCTAACCGCGGCCGGCAAGTCGAGAGAGGACTGCCCGCCAGCTGCAGTGGAACGCACCTCGTCCCCGAACCGCGATGCGACAGCGTCGAGATCACGAGCAGAGAACTCGTAGCACTCTGCATGCACGCAAGGTCCGACCGCTCCGATGATCTCCGTCGCGCCCATGGACGCCATCGCAGTTACCGCTGCATGCACCACTCCCGCCATCAGGCCGCGCCATCCCGCGTGCACAGCCGCCATTACGCCCTCCCGGCTCGCTAAGACGACCGGAGCGCAGTCAGCAACAAAGATCGTGAGGCAGACATCGTCTCTCGCACTCACAAGAGCATCTGCTGGCTCACCCAGAGAGATCTCGGGTCCCGTGACCCTCACTACGCGAGAACCGTGAACCTGGCTAAGCCATACTTGCTTACGACCCAGGCCACAAAGTCCTTCGCGATATCGCTGGCCGCCAAGCTCGAGGGGACGCTGGTCCCCGTCCTTCATCGCCGTCCAGCGCACCATTACCCCAGTAGAGCCAAGCCTGCGCTCTGCGCCAGCTCCGTGTTCCATGGACCGAGGGGCCCCATCACGCGGGGAAGGATCGGCTGAGATATTCACTGCCGCTGCGCAGGTTGCAAGGCTCACGGCTTCAGGAACGACGGAACATCGAACTCTGCCTCCTCGAGGCCGATGTCGTCATCGTCGACGCCATTGAAGATATCCCGCGCTCGCTCCTCGCTCGCTCCTGTATGAGACTTTTCCCGCTGGACCGCGACATCTTGATCGGCTTCGTCCTCGCCTGACTCCCAACGCTCGAAGCCAGCGGCAATGACAGTCACCCGGACCTCTTCTTCGAGGGAGTCGTCGATCACGCTGCCAAAGATGATGTTCGCGTCCGGATGCGCGACTCCGTGGATTATCTCTGCAGCTTCGCTCACCTCGAACAAGCCCAAATCGGAGTGGCCTGCAATGTTAAGCAGAATTCCCCGCGCGCCCTCTATGGACGCTTCAAGCAAGGGGCTCGTAATAGCACCGCGGGCAGCATTGACCGCACGACCCTCGCCGGACGAAGAACCTATGCCCATGATCGCGCTTCCCGCATTGCTCATCACCATCCGAACGTCCGCGAAGTCCGTATTGATCAGGCCGGGCATCGTGATGAGATCCGTGATGCCCTGAACACCCTGCATGAGCACCTCGTCGGCAATCTTGAAGGCGCTGACCATCGAGGTCTTTTCAGTCGAGACGCTCATCAGGCGATCGTTCGGAATGATGATAAGCGTGTCTACGTTGTCCTTCAGTTTCTGGATACCCTGCTCCGCCTGTATGGATCGCCGTCTGCCCTCAAAGGTAAAGGGTCGCGTCACCACGCCGATCGTGAGAGCGCCAAGTCCCCTCGCGATCTCCGCGACGACGGGCGCTGCACCGGTGCCGGTCCCTCCACCTTTGCCCGCAGTGATGAAAACCATGTCCGCGCCTTTCAACGCTTCTTCGATCTCGCCCCTGTGCTCATCTGCCGCCTGGCGACCCACCTCCGGATCACTGCCCGCGCCGAGACCACGCGTCAGCTGGCGGCCTATGTCGAGCTTGAGATCAGCGTCGCTCATCACCAGTGCTTGCGCATCAGTATTGACCGCAATGAACTCAACGCCTTTTAGGCCAACATCAATCATCCGGTCGACAGCATTGACACCGCCACCGCCCACGCCAACCACCTTGATAACAGCTATATAGTTCTGTGTAAGATCAGTCACTTTTCCCGGATCCTCTCAGACGTGGGCTTCGTTTCCAAGCATCATCCTCAACCGGAGCTTGCATCAAAAAGCATCTCTCGGCTCAACAGCATTGCTCTGTGCAATCCAATTACCCTCTGCATCTAGCGAAGGCATAACTTTACACCGTCAGACCCGTCTCGGTCAACGACCGCCTCCAGCACCACCTCCTGCTGCTGGCAGGAGGCTCGTGCGATTTTGCAATCGCATTCCCTGCCAGCGATCATGAGCCCGAAACCGTTGGTGCAGAAGGAATCGAGACGTCGATGGTCATAACCCCCACCGCAGCATGGCGCGTACCAAGTGCTGCTAGCACCGCTTGCAGGGAAGCAAGCTTTGAACGCACATCGGTCCCATGCCCAAGAATCGCCGTCGTGGAACCCGACAGCAATAGCTGCACTGAGCCTCCCGCTCCAACCTCCACGGCAACGATGCGCCCGGCTAACGACGTGGGCACTTCGGTTGCAACCTGCAGCGCGGCACGTGCATTGCGGCCCACGGTCGATCCCGGCGGACCAACCCGATAAGCCCCGCGAATCGTGATCAGACCTGGGTCCCTTCGGTACATCGCTAGAACTCTTCCATACCGGTCCATCACGACCCAGGTACGACTGGATATCTGAGCCTGGGCTACTGGCGTGCGCTCGACGATGTTCACAACAACGCCTGATGGCCATCGTCGCGTGATTGATGCTGAACGAACCCACGCGAGCGCGTCCAACTTTGTCTCCATCCTTGCAATGTTGATAAACGCGAGCGCAGGCTTAGCGCCGAGACCAGAAGCACGAAGTATCTGCGACCTCGTCGTGTGGACCGCTCCAACCACACTCACGTTCTCGACCGCGAAGAGCGGTGATTCGAGCACACCCAAGACGCCGGCGATTCCAATCACGAAAGCAAGGAACACCCAGATTGCACGTCTGCGCGTATGGCTACGAAAGCGTTCAACCTCCGTACGTCGCTTCTCAATTCGCGGATGAATCTTTGGACGCGGTCGAGTCTCAATGCCCTGAGGGTCACTCTCTAGAACTGCACCGCTTCGCATCTCAGCGAGTTCCCTCGGATCTCCCACTTCCATAAGCCTCTACTTGAGCTTTATATCCGCATGACTCCCCTACTCCTTCGAATTCCCTACTGCTATAACCACATGTCGCACCGGAATCACCAATCACGCGCAACTCAAGATCTAGCAACACACCAAACCTCTCATGCACCACCGAGCGGACGTGCTCAACGACCGCCTGAACATCGCTTGCGCAACCACCGTGATCTGCCTGCACGAAGTTCGCATGCTTGCTTGACACTGATGCGCTCCCGTGCCGGAAGCCCTTGAGGCCCGCAGCCTCGACCAACCTTCCCGCTGAATCACCGGGGGGGTTTTGAAAGACAGAGCCCGCATTGCTACCACCTGGCTGGTGCAACCTGCGCCACTTCACAATTGTGGCCATTTCTTTTGCCAAGCCCTCCCTCTCTGCTGGGATTAGGTCGAATTCGGCTGAAACAACTACCTGCGCCCTATGAAGAGCCGAATGGCGGTATCCGTAACCCAGCTCAGCTGTTGCTACATCAACCGTTTCGCCACTTGACAGGTCGACGACGCTTGCAGATGTCAGCCATTCGCTCATCTGCGAGCCGTGACATCCCGCATTCATGAATACCGCACCCCCAACCGAACCGGGGATCCCCACAGCCCACTGAACACCCGATAGACCCAAGGCTGCAGTGCGCCGCGCGAGCTGTGGCATCGGCAGCGAAGCGCCGGCACTCACATGCTCACCGGTCACCACCAACGATGCGAACTCGGGTCCAAGCGTGATGACCAGCCCCTTGAATCCGCAGTCTGCTACTAAGACGTTCGAGCCCCTACCCAGCACTAGCAACGGCACATCTGCCCCACCTAGCGCCTCCGCTATAAGTCCAAGCTCCTCCTTGCTAGACACCTCGACGAAGAGCGATGCCCGGCCACCCACCCGATACGTCGTCAGCTCCCCAATAGGCCGATCCCGTATCACCCGACCCGCCCCAAGCAGCTCATCGAGTCTCAGGGCCAGCGAATCCAACTGCTCGCGATGCTCGCAGGGATGGCGACTTAGCACTTGAGACCTCGCTGGCTCACTTCGCCTCCAGCACGGCAATCAGCTCGTCGGGGAGGTACGTAAGGTCGCCAGCGCCAAGCGTCAAGCACAAGTCCCCTGGCAAGAGCAGCGTTGACACTAGCGGAGCAAGTTCTTCCCTTGTTGCAGCATAGATCACCTGCTTCGCAGGCTCCGCTAGCGCTGCGGCATCCGCGACCAACTTCCCCGATATGCCAGGAACAGGCATCTCACCCGCAGGATGAACGTCTGTAACCACGACGACGTCTGCACCCGCAACGGCATCCCCGAGTTCCCTCCAAAGAT
>JAJZXF010000029.1 GCA_021802485.1 Actinomycetes bacterium
GTGTGTCGGCACGCATCCTGGGAAAAGAGTTCCCCCGCCACATCTCGAAGTTCCTGTGTAAAGGACACCTCTGGTCGCCGTCGTACTTCGCAGGGTCCTGTGGCGGTGCACCTCTGTCGGTCATCTCGGAGTACATCGCTCGCCAGAAGATCCCGCAGTGAGCAAGCGAGGTTTGTCGCCACACCACCGCCTACCATCCGAGTCCGGTGTTCGCTATCCCGGCCATGGGTGGCCGGGATAGCGAACACAAACAAGGAGATCAACGCTCAACTGCGTCGCGCTTGCGGCAACCGCGTCCCGGCTGGGTTACGTGAGATCGGGGTCGCCTTGAACCCTGTATTGACGCGGCGCTGTGATCCGTATAATCATGTAAGTGCCATCATCCAGAGCGGCCGAGGGACCGGGCCTGTAGACGCCGCGGCAACCAGTTGTCCTCCATTGGAGGGCGCCAGGTGCCAATGCCCGAGCGATGAGGAGGACCGTCGTGGACTTCGTTGAAGGACTATGCTGTCGTGAATGCGGGCGTAAGTACCCAGTCGAGGCGTTGCACGTCTGCGATTATTGCTTCGGCCCATTAGAGGTCACCTACGACTACGAGGCCATCCGTGCCAGCGTGAGTCGGGAGAAGATTGCCGCGGGCCCGCTTACGATCTGGCGCTACGGGGATCTCCTGCCGGTGAGCGACGCAGCGCCGGTGGATCTCGGGGCAGGTTTCACTCCACTGGTTAAGGCCGACCGGCTGGCTGCGGAACTCGGCCTCGATGACCTCTGGATTAAGAACGACACAGTGAACCCCACGGCGTCGTTCAAGGACCGCGTCGTCTCGGTGTCGCTTACAAAGGCGCGCCAGCTCGGTTTCAAGGTCGCTGCGTGCGCGTCCACGGGCAACCTCGCGAACTCGGTGGCGGCACACGCAGCTCGAGCTGGGATCGCCTCCTACGTTTTCATCCCTGACAACCTCGAGATGGCGAAGGTGGTCACGACCGCGGTGTACGGGGGGAACCTAGTCGCGGTGCACGGGAACTACGATGACGTGAACCGTCTCTGTGCTGAGCTGGCCAGTGAGCATCCAACTTGGGCCTTTGTGAACGTGAACCTGCGCACTTACTACGCAGAAGGTTCGAAGACACTCGCATTCGAGGTCGCAGAGCAGCTTGGCTGGCAGGCACCGGACCACGTGATCGTGCCAGTGGCATCCGGCAGCCAGCTGACTAAGATCCACAAGGGCTTCATCGAGCTAGCAAAGGTCGGCTTGCTGGATGGCGGAGAGCCGAACGTGCGCATATCGGGTGCCCAGGCGGCCGGGTGTTCTCCGGTCGCGACCGCTTTCTTAGAGCAGAGCGACTATATACGCCCGGTGAAGCCTGCCACGATCGCGAAGTCATTGGCGATCGGGAACCCTGCGGACGGCTGGTATGCACTTGAGGTCGTGCGAAAAACCGGCGGGGCATTTGCTGGGGTAAGTGACGACGAGATCGTGGATGGCATTCGATTGCTCGCGCGCACGGAGGGAATATTCGCAGAGACTGCAGGCGGTGTGACGGTCGCGACACTCGAAAAGCTGGTATCTAACGGCACCGTACGGCCGGGTGAGCGGGTAGTTGCCTACGTGACCGGCCATGGGTTGAAGACGGTCGAGGCGCTAGCTGGTAAAGTTGCTCCGACTACGACGATCGACCCGACCCTGGATGCCTTCGAGGCAGCGCTTGACGCAGGGGACCTTCGTGTTCACGGCTGAAAGGCGCGAGCCCCCCACGCTGCCTGCGCAGTGCTGGGACCATCGCGAGTTCCGCTGCAGCGCTGGAGGAGATCCGGCGACGTGGGCGTTCGCGGTCTTGGGCCGGCGAACGCCGCAACTACCGGAATGACTTGACGAGTACGAGGTGAGCACAGCATGAGTGTTACAGTCCGCATACCAACCCAACTGCGTAGCCTGACGGGTGGCCTAGGGGAGGTTCCCGTCGAGGCTTCGACTTTGCGAGATGCAATCGACGCGCTGGAGGCTGCTCATCCTGGCCTTCGAGAAAGGCTCCTTGATGATACCGGAGGACTCCGCCGTTTCGTGAACGTTTTCGTCGCAGACGAGGACGTCCGTTTCCTCCAGGGCTTGGAGACCTCGGTGCAGGATGGGCAGACGATCTCCGTAGTTCCCGCGGTCGCTGGAGGGTGACAGCAGCCAGGCGGCTGTGCGTTCGTCATCGCCGCGCTGTCTCGGTTCACAGCGATCGGTTGTCGGGTCGCGAAGTTCTTGGCGGTCGCCACTGGCTCGCTCCTGAGCTGGGCAGTTGCATAACGCGCCCAGGCGTGGTTTGCTATTAGCACTCAACCGTTGAGACTGCTAATACCATTCGTAATCGTACGACAAGCCGTGCTAATGCGGCAGACATGAACGATGACACCATAGATGAGGAGGCCATGAGATGCCGAAGTTGATAGCTTTTGACGAGAAGGCCCGACGCTCGCTCGAGAGCGGCATGAACCAGCTTGCGGACGCTGTCCGGGTCACCTTGGGCCCGAAGGGGCGCAATGTGGTTCTCGAGAAGAAGTGGGGTGCTCCCACGATCACTAACGACGGGGTGTCGATCGCAAAGGAGATCGACCTGGAGGACCCGTTCGAGCGGATCGGTGCGGAGCTGGTGAAAGAGGTTGCCAAGAAGACCGACGATGTCGCGGGTGATGGTACTACCACCGCAACTGTCCTAGCGTGGGCGATGGTTGGGGAGGGGCTGCGTAACGTCGCTGCGGGAGCGAACCCGATGTCGCTCAAGAAGGGCATCGAGGCCGCTGTTGAGGCTGCTGTGGCATCGCTCAAGGCTGATGCGAAGGACACCGATTCGAAGGACCAGATCGCTCAGGTAGCAGCCATTTCGGCAGCTGACTCGGAGATCGGCGAGATGATCTCTGAAGCCATCGACAAGGTCGGCAAGGACGGTGTCATCACAGTAGAGGAGTCCCAGACCTTTGGGATGGAGATGGACCTTGTCGAGGGCATGCGCTTTGACAAGGGCTATATCTCTCCGTACTTCGTCACCGATCCCGAGCGCATGGAGGCAGTCATAGAGGATGCGTACGTGCTGCTCGTAGGGTCGAAGGTCTCCGCCGTTCGCGATCTGTTGCCTGTGCTCGAGAAGGTCATGCAGTCAGGGAAACCCCTCGTGCTTATCGCTGAGGATGTTGAGGGTGAGGCACTTGCAACGCTCGTTGTGAACAAGATTCGCGGCACTTTCAAGAGCGTTGCGGTAAAGGCCCCCGGCTTTGGCGAGCGGCGTAAGGCAATGCTGCAGGACATGGCTATTCTGACCGGTGGCCAGGTCGTTACTGAAGAGGTTGGCCTGAAACTGGACAGCGTTGGTCTCGATATGCTGGGACGTGCTCGTAAGGTCGTGGTCACGAAGGACGAGACGACCATCGTTGAGGGCGCTGGCGATGACGCGGACATCAAGGGCCGAATTAACCAGATCAGGGCTGAGATCGACAACACCGACTCTGACTATGATCGCGAGAAGCTGCAGGAGCGTCTTGCAAAGCTGACCGGCGGAGTAGCGATCATCAAGGTTGGTGCAGCGACCGAGGTCGAGCTCAAGGAGAAGAAGCACCGGATCGAGGATGCCGTTTCGACTACTAAGGCAGCTATCGAAGAGGGCGTTGTAGCTGGCGGAGGCGTTGCTCTCCTGCGAGCCCAATCGAAGATCATTGACCGTGCAAAGCAGCTGAGTGGTGATGAGGCCACTGGTGCTCGAATTGTTGCGAGGGCCGTTGAAGAGCCCATCAAGCAAATCGCGGTGAACGCGGGGTTGGAAGGTGGCGTCGTCGTGGAGAAGGTCCGAGGGCTCGCGGGACCATCGGAGGGCCTGAACGCAGCGACCGGAGAGTACGAGGATCTTGTCGCAGCAGGCGTTATCGATGCCGTGAAGGTGACCCGGTCGGCTCTTCAGAATGCAGCCTCGATAGCGGCGTTGTTCCTTACCACTGAAGCAGTCATCGCTGACAAGCCAGAGGAGAAGGCACCAGCGATGCCCGGAGGCGGGATGGATGACTATTGAGCAGCTCTTAGCGGCTCAATAGTCGCGGATCCAAGAGTCACGATCCTGAAATTAGCCCCGCTTGGCTTTCTGTCCAGGCGGGGCTTTTCTTGTCTGTCTTCGCGAGAGCGCCGCGGGCACTGTTGCGTAGTCACGAGCGAGTGGTCGCCGTAAACTGTGGAGATGAGCCAAGTCTGCCCGCGATCGCCTTTACGTAAGGGAGGGGTCAAGGCCGCGGATAAAACAAGTACGCACCTATCCGAGGAACTGTTACACCCCTGGAGTAGTATCGAACATATGGTCGCAATACCGAGTAGCCCGCCAGCAAGCCGTGAGGTCGTACGCACAGCCATTGTCCCCGTCACGTTGTCAGGTGGCGACTACCGGCGAGCCCACGACGCTCACCACGTTGCAGCTGGTCTCTGGGACCAAGGGGTCGACTGGGTGCATGGGGAGTGGAAAGTGAAGCACAACCCAGGCAAGTACGACATCCGAGCGTTCCTCACATCCCTGCCGCGAGAACAGCGGCCTCTCTGTGCCCAGACCACCGAAGCGATTGCCCACGACTTGCACGAGGCGATCAAGACCTCTCGCACCAACCGCAAGAATGGGATTAAGGTGCGTTCTCCCTGGCGGAAGAAGAACTGCAGACCGCTATCGTTCTCAAAGCACTTTGGCAGGAGGGTGCGCTCTGACAACAAGCTCAACCTGTCTCTCGGACGAGCGATACCTGGCATCGTGTTGGGATTGCCAGCGATCACCGACTCTGTAACCGGCGAGCTGGTTTCCCCTGAACTCTGGGGCGAGATCCAGCTCTGCTGGGACCAGGACAACCGACAGTTCTCCCTGCATATTCCCTATTCATCGCGTCGTATGTTCTCAGCTGGCAAAGCGGTCACAGCTATAGACGAAGGCATCATCAATCCAATGGCACTTGCGACTTGGGTAGATGGGCAGACCATCAATGTCACCATCATCAACGGGCGCGAAGCACGTGCTATCAAGAGACAGCGGAACAAGGCTACAGGTAGGCTGCAGAGCAAGATGTCGAAGACCAAGAACGGCTCTCGCAAGCACAGGCTCGTTGCAGCAACCAAACGCACAAAGGGCAAGACCCGCTTGCAACTCAGAGACTTTGACCACCAGGTTGCAAGGAAGGCAGCGAATCACGTCATCGCTCACAAGACCGGACGCCTCGTCGCAGGAGACGTCCGTGGCATCGAGTACAAGACCAAGCAGAAGCGTCGTATGGGACGCCAACAGCTCTCGCAGTTCTCGAGAGGAACCCAGGTGCTCTACCTCGCAGAGAAGACCGGACTCGACATCGAGCACCTGAACGAGTCCGGGTCCACAAAGACATGTCCTGTGTGTGCAGCACGTAACTGCCCATCTGGGCGGGACCACCGGTGCAAGGTGTGTAAGTTCACCTGTCACCGAGACGCACTAGGAGCGATCAACATCCTCCAGGAGGCGATACATGGGAGCTACGTCCCTATAGGAGCGGATGTAGTCATCCGAGTCACGTATCTCCGGGACGCCTTGCGCTGGTCACCTGTTCAGTGCAACACACACCGTATGGTGCAGTGCCGAAAGGCCATAACCCTGGGTAGCGCCAAGAACCAGGCCTCGGCGGGGGAGACCCTGTCTAGCAAGGCGAAACTAGCAATCTCATCCACCAGCTCTTTGGAGCGAGTTCCGTTGGCCGCGGTAGCATGATGTGCGCGATGCCAGGCAAACCAAGCCAGACGGCAGGGGCGCAATCCCTCCCCGCCATGGCGGGGAGGTTCGCATCGCCCCTTGCACCAAAAACCGGCCTTGGTGTGCTGCACTTGTTTTACCGGGTTCACATCTCAGCAGATTTTGGTGTGATCCGCACTGCGGTAGAGGCTGCATGCAAGGATGGTTGCCAGGTGGTCAGTATCGCTATGCTCGGTCACAAGGCTGACCTTGGTTTCATGGTTCTGGCTGATGACATGTGGCATCTTCGCGCTTTTCAGACGCGTGCAAGCGAGGCTGGTCTTGAACTTTCAGGATCGTACGTGTCGATCACGGAGGTGTCGGAGTACGCACCCGGTCTTCCTGAGGACATCAAGAGCAAGCGCCTGTACCCGAGCCTGCCGCCAGATGGCAAGCGGGCGTTCTGCTTCTACCCGATGTCCAAGCGCCGCCAGCCGGGTCAGAACTGGTACACGCTCGATTACGAGCAGCGCAGGGACCTAATGTACGCTCACGGCGCGACGGGTAGGAAATTCGCCGGTCGAGTCTTGCAGCTTGTTACCGGGTCAGCGGGCGTCGATGATTTCGAATGGGGGGTGAGCCTGTTTGCCAACCGGCCAGACGACCTCAAAGACGTTGTATATACGATGCGTTTTGACGAGGCCTCAGCTCTCTATGCTGAGTTCGGCCCGTTTTTCTTTGGGGTCGTTGCAGATCTTGAAGAGGTGTTGAGCGCGATGCCTGGCGCGATGAGCGCTCAAAGATGAGCCAATATCGGCCAGCGACCGAGATTGCCAAGGGCACGCTTTCTGCACTGAATGCGTCCCTGGCGAATCTAGGGCGGGTCGTGGTGGCGTTCAGTGGGGGAGTTGACTCTTCTCTTGTCTCTTGGGCGGCAAACGAGGTCCTTGGTGCGGGTCAGGTGTTGCTGGTGACGGCCGTGTCTGCTGCAGTGCCTGCGGGCGAGGTGTCGTCATGTCGCGAGCTTGCGTTGGGTTGGGGTGCGCGTTGGCGCGAGGTGACGACCCGTGAAATGTCCAACCCGGCATATGTGGCAAACAACAGCTTGCGTTGTTATCACTGCAAGTTCGAGTTAATGGACGTCTTGTTGCCTATTGCCCAGGAGGAGGGGTCGAAGGTGGTGCTGGGAGTCAACCTGGATGATCTGGGAGATCACCGTCCAGGTCAGGATGCAGCCCGCAGGAGGGGGGCAGTTTTCCCGCTCGTGGAGGCTGGTTTCACAAAGCAGGACGTTCGTCGAGTGTCCCGTGATGTGGGTTTGACCACGTGGGACAAGCCCGCGATGCCCTGCCTCGCCTCACGGATTCCCTATGGAACGCCGGTTACGCTTGCCGCTCTGGGGTCAGTCGAGCGCGCAGAGGAGTCTCTGCGGCGGCTGGGCTTCGGGGAGCTAAGGGTCCGCCATCACGGAACGCTTGCAAGGATCGAGGTTGCTGAGGCTCAGATGCCGCTAGTGTTCGAGCAGCGCCGCGAGATCGTAAGCGCGCTTCGTAATGCGGGATATGTGTACGTGGCCATGGACCTCGAGGGATTCAGGTCGGGAAGTCTGAACGCAGTGCTCGAGCGCGCACAAGGGCATGCGTTGGTGCCGTTGGGCCAGGTAGCGCAGCGACATTGAAAATAATGGAGGAGTCGGAGGTGTTCGTGTGGACGTGAGGGTGCGGTTGACATTCCCGGAGAGCCTTGTCCGCCAACCCTTGATCTGGCAGATGGTCCGGGAATCTGACGTGGTTGTGAACATCAGGAAGGCTGACGTCGGGGATCGTGAGGGATGGATCTTGTGTGAACTCGAAGGGGAGCCGGATCAGGTGGAAGCCGCGCTGGCGTGGCTCACCAGCAAGGGAGTGGGGGTCTCCCTCATTGGGGATCTGGTCGAAGGCTGACGAGGACCGTTACTACTGAAGTTGGTCATTGTTGGCCGACGGCCAGCCAGAACAGTTTCAGCGTGTCTTCACCCGAGGGCATGCGACCTCGGGTTCTTGCGGCGGCAACGGCACCACCACTTAGGACCGGCTTGATGCTGGCCGAAGCCAGGTTCGGGCCGGAGGATGAGCATCGGGCAGGTGAGAGGGTCTTGTCACCAAAGGCGTCGCCAGAGGTCTCTCCCTTGCCTTGAGGCTGACAAGCAGCCGAGTGTCTTCTGAGGCACAACCCATTCGGGTCCCAGGTGGAACGTCGCCCGGCCTTGTGGTGGCCAGACGACAGCGCCTTCGCCACCAGCTTCAATCCCGCCCAGGCGAAGGGGTCGTCCCCGATCACTGGGCCAGTTGAAACGGCTGAGGTGTGCCCAAGAAGTTCGCACCCGGGAACCCGATGGGCCACCTTTCCCCTGACTGATGTACGAAGGCCCAGGGCACGACGGGCAATCACGCATGCTGTACCCTGATCCACCGATACCCCGCAAGTCCCGGCGTAGTTGGCCTGCCCGAGGACAGAGCTGTACGCGGGGTTCACGGAGATCCTATGCACATGCTCGCGAGCACAACGGCTCGCGAGCGTGGCAGCGAACTTGGAATATGCAAACGACGAGAGCAGCCAGGCGAGCCTTCGCGACATGTAGCGCAGGTCGCCTCGCTTCCTCGAGAAGTCGAGCTCCTCGTGAGCGATTGGCGCACCGTGGGTCTTCGCAAGTGCTGCGAGCTTCGCAACCGCTCTGCCGATCTCGTCCGAGTTCTGCTGCGAGGTACCCGACAAGTCCCAGCTGATCCTGTCCCAGAGGCGAGGGTTGCCATCGTTGTAGATTAGGCACCAGGCAAGGTGGTCGGGGTTCACATCAACGCCGAGGACATGCTCGAACCTGCGACGCAGTGCCCGGCTGGGCTTCAACAACAGCCCTTCGGTGCCCCTCTCCACGCTGGCAGCGACATACCAGCCGGATGTGCGTTCACGCCAGAAGATACGAACAGACACCGGCTTCGATGCCCGCCTTGCCTTGTAGGGTGCCGTAGGTGGGTCCTTCGGCAGCTCGCTCACCCAGGTGGGGATCTTCGTCTTGGTGAGCTTCGCGTAGACCCGGTGCATCTGAGCCAGAGCCTTCGCCTCATCGCGCCAGCCTGGTATGTCCTCCCAGCCGTCGCTGTCGGCTTCCCACCTGGCTCTCGCCTCACTCGCGCTCTCGTAAGGCACCTGCGCCTGGGCGAGTTCGTCCCGTCCGTAGGAGATGCCCTCGGCCTCGATCTTCACCCACTCCGCGCCACCCGAGAGCTCCCGTAGCGGCGTCCCGTCGTTCGTCTTCAGGTCCGGCATGCGAAGACGGAGCACGTCTTGGTCCCCTTCACCGAGCACGACCTTCGCACAGGAGTTGCCGAGTGATGCCTCTGCGTCGCCCTTCAGGTAGATCGTGCTCGATCTCGCCCGGTTGAATACTCCTCGCCACTCGTCACGGCTCTTGTAGCCGTGAGGCACCGGGTCGTTGCCTGCGAGAGCAAGCTTGTGACCGCCGAAGAACACCCGGACGTCGCTGTCCACCAAGCGCTTCTCGAGCCTCGCCACCCGCGCTCGAAGCAGGTCCCGCCTACGAGCGAGCCCGTGACGCCGCAGTACCCTCTTCTTCGACGAACCTGACATTGCCCACTTGAGCTTCTTCTCGGTGGCTGCGAGGGAGTCCTGCGCTGTCTGTAGGGCCAGCTTCGTAGCCTCGATAGCAGAGTCCTGCGCCGCCTTGGCGGTGTCGTAGATGCTGTCCGCCTCGTCTTCTCGCCAGCCTCGCTCGATGAGCCCCTAGCGCACGCGCTTCGCCCACGGCTCAGGCGTCTTGTGGGCGAAGCAGCGTGCGTAGACCTCGCGGGCAGTCACCATAAAGACCTCAGCGTAGGCCCGAAGCAACTTCTCAGTTGTCTGGTCAACGACCAGCCTGCCCTCCTGAGAGGCAAAGACCCTACCGCCTTTCTTCGCCACGCGCTTGCTCACAAGAGAGCCTTGCTCACGCACTTGCGCAGCTCGCGAGCCTTGGTAGAACGCTGGCCGTAGAGCCGACCTGAGAAACTGGTGACAACAGAGAGCATGTCGCGTACGAGTTCAGACTCGGCCGACTCCGACAGTGCCCCTTCCTCACCGATGACAACCACCATCGTGGCGAGCGGACGAAGGAGCTGTTCGATGATCCCCACTCCGAATCGCGCCAAACGCTCAGGGTGCGTGACCCATAGTTCGTTCAGTTCCGGGGACTGACAGCATTGCAGTGCTTGACGAAGTCCACGGCGCCTGTCGGATAAACCGGAGGCGATATCGGAGAACTCACCCGCGACCACCCTGGTGATGGCGCTGGCCCGGAGTGTTGCCATCTGGCGATCGAGATCACCTTCGAGTGCCTGGCGGCGGGAAGAGACCCGAGCGTAGAGCACGACCTTGCCGCCAGCTTCAGCTTCCGCACCGCCACGTGAGCGAACCAGCGCAGCAACCTCGTTGGCCGAGAATACCCGCATCCCACCCGGTGTTCGGCGATCTGGGAGGCGTCCTTCTGAGGTGTAGCGCCGCAGGGTGCGCGAAGAGACCCCGAGCAATTGCCTGGCTTCGGCCATACTTACGAGTCCTTCGGGCACGTTCTCTACTCCACTCGAAAACCTGTTCGCTGGTCAACGATGGCCATGCACGGCTTGCTCTATCAGATGGCTCTTGGCCGACTATGACCTACTAACGCGGGAACTGTTGGCAACCCGCTCCAGTAGTAACGGTGGCGAGGACCCGTAGCCCGTTCTCAGGTGCCCTCGGGTCTGCTGGCGTCGTCTGTCGAGCCCTCGTCCGGGTTCGCGTCGGGGTGGTGAGCTACCTGCCATCCCGCGGGCGACACCTTGCGCGGCTCGTAGAACAGGCAGCCTTCGGGGCATGAAAACGGCAGGACAGTATTGGCGCTGACCGCGCAACGCTCCGTCCTCTCTCCGCTGCTCGTGCTCTGCATAATGTAATGACGGCAGTCGGTTTTCACGGTCATGATCGTGTCCTTTTTTCGCGCTCCTCGCGGTCCATCCTGCCAGATATCTTGAGCCCGCGGCATCGCAGCCCTAGCGGAGGCAGCCTATTGCGCCGCAGCTGAAATGTAGCCAAGGGTTTGGGGAGGTTGCCTGGTCGCCACACTGCCTGCCAGCTAGCTAGCCAGCAGCGTGGGCTGGCCAGCTGGGCATTTACGCCGATGTCGAAGCCGCAAGCGCGGTGCTGTAGCGTCATGACGTGGCGAGAAACGTGAGTGAAAAGGATCTACTGCGTTGGAGTGAGAGCTTGTCTGGGATTGCGAGAACGGGCCTTGGGTTCACGGAAAACCTCTACGAACGCGAACGCTTCGAGGAGATCCTCAAGGTAGCTGCTGACATCCGGGTCGAAGCTGCTCGCTTCTCTGATCAACCTTCGAGCGACGGTGGCGCGCCTGGAGCAGATCAACTAGTCCAGGAGTGGCTCTCGAACGTTGGCGAGGGCGTAGCGGGTTATGTCACTCCGAAGGTAGCTATCGGTGCGGTCGTGGGGAATGAGAAGGCGGAGCTGCTGCTGATCAAACGTGCTGATTCGGGGGCATGGCTATACCCTACCGGCTGGGCTGATGTCGGTTATTCGGCATCTGAGATCGCAGTAAAAGAGGTCGAGGAAGAGACGGGTATCCTGGTCGACCCGGTACGCCTCATTGCTGTTCTCGACGGCCTTAGGCTGGGCTTCACTCGCGTGCCACTTTACTCGCTGGTCTTCCATTGCCGATTTCTCGGTGGCGACCTGAACCCGCATCCCCTCGAGTGCTCTGACGTAGGATGGTTCTCCGAGGACGCCCTTCCATCCCCCCTTATTGGCGCCCAACTGTGGCGTAGCCATGTCTTCTCAGCGCTCAGGGGAGAGCCGGTGGGCATCCTCTTTGATGAGCCACGAGTACCGCAATGGCGTGTGGAGGAGAGCGAGTTTTCGTCGCAGGGCGAGCCCCGAGACCGGTGAGTGTGACGACGGTGACGCGAGCCGATGCTGAAGAGGTGGTTGTGGAGAAAGCGACCGAGGTCACCGAGGAGCTGCTAGATGCCCTGGCCCGGCTACTTCCGCAGCTCTCCTCCACACCGATATCACCGAGACCTGAGGAGGTGGAGGAGATCCTTGCCTCAGGGGCTACAAGCCTGTTCGTTGCGCGCTGTGGGCGCTCACGGATCATGGGTATGCTTACGTTGGCTATCTTCAGGGCGCCGACAGGTGTGAGAGCTTGGATAGAGGATGTAGTTGTTGACGGACAAGCGCGGGGATATGGCATTGGGAAGGCGCTGGTTGTTGCAGCGTTGGAGCAGGCCTCAGCCATGGAGGCAAGGACGGTTGATTTGACATCGAGGCCCTCGAGGGACGCAGCGAACCGGCTGTATCTGCGCCTTGGTTTCCAGCCGCGCGAAACGAACGTGTATCGATATCACGTCGTGGCAGACGAAGCGACCAGAGAGCGTGTTGCAGGGCCTTTGACTCAATCAGATGGTCGTTTACCTTGAGCCGCGGGTCTCGTCGTGAGGAAATTGGCGATGAAGGCTTGGGCCTGCTGGAGTAGTGGAGGTCTGGGGTGTTTGGGGCAAGAGCTTGAAAGCTGGAGAGGGATCAGCAAGACCGAAGTGATAGTTGGTAAGCACAACATAACAGGAGCTGGACTAGGTGACTGATAGCATTACTATCATCGACAATCGTACTGGCCAATCGACTGAAGTCCCAATAGCGAATGGCGGTGTATCAGCGGTCGAATGGTCGAAGTTATTGCCAGGGGTTTGGTTCTATGATCCCGGCTTTGTCTCAACGGCATGTTGCGAGAGCGCTATCAGCTACATCGATGGTGAAGCGGGCATTTTGCGCTACCGCGGTTATCCCATTGAGCAACTCGCTGAGCGCTCTACCTACCTGGAGGTCGCATACCTACTGGTCCATGGGGAGCTGCCGACCAGTGAACAGTACGAAGTCTGGGTCCACGACATTACCCACCACACCTTCATACACGAGAATATGCGAAAGCGTTTTCTTGAGGGATTCCATCATGACGCACACCCCATGGGAATGCTTGTGTCATCTGTCGCGGCGCTGTCTACGTTCTATCTGGACGCAAAGAGCGTATTCGATGAGGAATCCCGCAAGAAGCAGGTCATCAGGCTTATTGCCAAGATGCCGACACTTGCAGCTGCAGCCCATCGTTTCAGTGTCGGCATGCCTTTTGTCTACCCGGACAATTCCTTGGGCTTTGCCCCAAACTTCTTGTCGATGATGTGGAAGACTGCAGAGCCTCGCTTCGACGCCAATCCCGCGCTCGCAAGGGCGCTGGACATCCTATTTATCTTGCACGCAGACCACGAGCAGAACTGTTCCACCACCGCGATGCGAACTGTGGGATCCTCGCACGCGGACCCCTACTCCGCATGTGCTGCAGCGTGTGCTGCCCTTTACGGTCCACGCCACGGCGGGGCCAATGAGGCCGTCATACGCATGCTCGAGTCAATCGGCACCATGGATAACGTCGACGCATTCGTCTCCGACGTAAAGCAAGGGCACGGGCGTCTGCAGGGTTTCGGCCACAGGGTATACAAGAACTACGATCCACGGGCTCGCATAATCAAAGAGACCGCTGACGAGGTGTTCGCGATCACGGGCAAGAACCCCCTCTTGGACGTTGCGCTGAAGCTCGAGGAGATTGCACTGTCGGACGAGTACTTCATCTCGCGGCGCCTGTACCCGAACGTTGACTTCTACTCTGGGCTCATTTACCAGTCCATGGGCTTCCCCCTAGCGATGTTCCCAGTGCTCTTTGCTATACCTCGAACCTCCGGCTGGCTGGCTCACTGGCTGGAGCTTCTGGATCAAGATTCCAAGATCGTAAGACCCCGTCAGCTTTACACGGGTCCGCCGGAGCGGGCCTATGTGAGCATGGATGAGCGGTGACCTGTTGCCGCAGGCTGCTTTGCGTGGGTGGCGTTAGCCGCGACTCGCTCCGGCGTTGTAATATTGAGAAATCATGACATTTTCCCCCCGGTACTGGTGGGAGTGGCTCTGGACTCCTACCGGCAAGACAGCGATCCGTTACTCGATCACATCGGTCATCTCGACCGGCGTGACGCTGATCGTGCTTTCGATCACTTACGGCGTGTTCAAGCTCTGGTCGGCAGTGGTTTGCAGCGTCGTAGCCAACATGGTTGCCACTGTGCCGTCTTACTACCTGAACAGGAGCTGGGCTTGGGGTAAGACCGGAAGATCTCACCTCTTGAAAGAGGTCCTGCCCTTCTGGAGCCTTACGGTCGTCGGGATCGTCCTGTCGCTTGTGTCGGTGTTCCTTGCGGATCGCTACTCCTATCTCGTTACCTCCTCCCACTTCGGGAAGTCAATCCTCGTAGATGCGGCCAATTTGGCAGCGTTCGGTGTGGTCTGGGTTGGGAAGTTCATGACCTACAACCGCTTCCTCTTCGGCCAGCACACCACGAACGTGGCCTCAGCTGATGAGGAACTCGCGGCTGGTGACCAAGAGCTAGTGACACAGGCCGCGACTCTTGCCGCTGGGTCTGTTGCCATTGAGCCGGAATCTGGGGAGCGTGAGTTTGCGCTGGTGCCAGTAGTGGCGCCAGTGGGCGATGACATCTGTGAAGCGCGACAGGGTTCCAACACGCTTGTCGACGCTGGCTCTGGCGCAGCCTGAGAGCATCAAAGGAGAACTAGCGAGCGATGGGAACTTTCAGTGATGCCGCGGGGCGCATAGGACCGCTTGACCAGGCCGCGGCGGCGGAAACCGCCAGGCACCACGACCGTCTTACCAAGCCGAAAGGCTCACTTGGGCGCCTTGAGTCGCTTGGAGTGCAGCTTGCGGGTATCTGTGGCTCCTGCCCTCCCAGCGTGCCCTCCCCTGCAGCAGTTGCCGTGTTTGCTGGTGATCATGGGGTTCTCTCTGAAGGAGTCTCTCCGTGGCCGCAGGAGGTAACCGCCCAGATGGTGGCCAACTTCTGCTCCGGCGGCGCTGCGATAAACGTTCTTGCCCGCCACTGTGGCGCAGAGGTGGTCGTCGTCGATGTGGGTGTTGCGTCGGACATACCCGTGCCTGATGGTGCAGAGCTCATATCAGCGAAGGTTCGCCGTGGCACGAGGAACTTCTTGGTCGAGGACGCAATGACCAAGGATGAGGCCATCGAGGCGCTCGATGTTGGCGCATCGGTTGCGGGCACGCTCGTCTCCAAGGGGATGCGGGCCCTTGTCACCGGAGACATGGGTATTGGCAACACGACGCCGTCTGCGGCGCTTATCGCTGTGGTGACAGGCCGGCCGCCGGAAGAGGTAGCGGGTCGTGGCACCGGCATCAATGATGCCGACCTCGCGCACAAGATCGAAGTGATAGCTAGGGGCATCGAGAGAGCGAAGCGGGAGTCTGGCGATGACCCACTGAGCCTGCTGGCATCGCTTGGCGGTTTCGAGATTGCGGCACTAGCGGGCTTCGTAGCAGGTGGGGCCGCAGCAAGAGTTCCGGTTCTTATCGACGGGGTGATTGCCGCTGCTGGCGCGCTTGTCGCTTCCCTGCTCGCTCCCGGATGTGTGGACTATTGCATAGCTGGGCATCGATCAACCGAGCCCGGGTCATCGATTGCCCTCGATCACCTCGGTCTCGATCCAGTCGTGGACCTGGAACTGAGGTTGGGCGAGGGAACCGGTGCCTGTCTTGCGTTGCCAGTTCTGCAGGCAGCGGCGAAGATAAGCCAAGAGATGGCCACCTTCGATTCAGCGGGCGTTAGCGAGAAGGCTGGAACGCTGGATCACTGAGCGTTGCTAGCCAGCCCTACGAGCGCGAGCTTCGCGGCGTGGGGCCGCTGCAAACCTCAGATGCCTCATGGCTTGCGTAGGTTGTGCCCGCGATTTGTCTACACAGTCCGCTTTCTGCGCAGGAGTTCGAGGGTCCATCCGGCAATGAGTGCAAGAGCGCCCAAGATCAAGATCGGTGGATCACCAAGACGCTCGTATATGGTCTTCCCCTTGCGGAGTTTCAGTGTGTGGATGATTAGCTGTCGGATGCCGAGAACCGAGCGGTTGAGAACCTTGCCATTGTTGGTGATCGCTGCGCTGTAGCCAGTCGGCGCTGCCTGCAGCAGGTCACGGCCTTCTTCGATTGCTCTGAGTCTGGACGCGGCGATCTCTTGTGTCGGTACTTGGCTTGTCGAGTATGACGAGGTGTTGGTTGGAACAACCAGTAGCTCGGCCCCCTTCGTAACCGAGGATCTCGCGCGGTCGGGGAAAAATACCTCGTAAGATACCATGATCCCAATGGGCGCTACTGGAGTGTTGATGAGGCCTGACCCATGTCCTGGAACTGCGTTGCGTGGGACTGCGGCAAGGTTGCCAAGGTGGCTGAAGAAGCTTCGGTCCGGAATGTACTCGCCAAAGGGGACACGGTGCACCTTCTCGAACTGCCCGATAATTCTTCCGCTTGGGTTCCAGGCGACGATCTTGTTCAGGAAATGAGTGTTCCCTGAGGGCTCGGTGACACCAGCAGCGATTGTCGCGTGAAGCCTGCGCGCCAGGTGGCTTAGCTCTTTCTCTTGCGGGGACCCTACCAGGGGGCCGTCGAGCGCAATCGTGTCCTCAGGCCATAACACGAGGCTGACCGGGTGCCGAGCTGTCATCCGTTCGAGCTGGCGGCTCGCGGCGACTTGGGCCTCGTAGACGGTGGCGGGGTTGATCTGGAACATACTGAAGCCGCGTCTGCCGCCTCCCTGGACCGCTGCTACGTTCACCGTTCCAATCGCGTGCCCGCCATTGGGGGCCACCGCTGCTACTCCCGCGACCGCGACGACGAACCCCAAGGCGATCGCCCCAGCAGTAAACCGCGGGATCTTGCGCGTCTTGGACCTCTTAGATGCCAATCCGGCATCGGGACTTTCATGAGCAGTTCGGTCAGTTGGTACATCCTTGATGGGCACTTGGCCCGTTGGAGGTTTGTGCCCAAGCAACCCGGCTAGACGGCCGAGCGAGCAGGCTGGCCTGAGAACCTCGGCTATCCCGGCTCCAGCAAGGTAAACAAGAGCCACGAGGAGCCACTCGCCACCAATCCGCGCAGCGGGGGCAAGTGGACCTGCGGCCTGGCCAAGAGCAACACCCCCGAGCGGTAGCCCACCGAAAGGCCAGGTGCATCTAGCAGCTTCTGCCAGCGTCATCGCTGCAGTGAACCCAAACACACGCCCTGTTGCTGGAGGGACGGATGCAGCTCCGACCGCGACGAAGCACGACTCGGCGATGATGAGCACGATGCCGCCGGGAACGCTGAACGAGAGCGCCCAGAAAAGGCCGGGTCCGAACATTCCCAATCCGCAGCAGAACCCCAGAAGAGCGCGAGCGCGAACTCCGCGGTTCTCGAGAACACGGTAAAGGACGGCAGCCGATATCGGTGCGAGCGGCCAGAACCCCCATGGCGGGAGGGACAGTGCGAGCCCTGCTCCACAGACGATAGCGATTGCGACCATCTTCGCCAGCGCTCCCCGGGGTGCCTGAGCCGCGATGCCACCGGGCTCTGTGTGGCTGGGTTCTCTGTGGTGACCCAGGGGTTTCACCCGAGCTCTCGCGGGGTCGCGCTAGTTGTGCCAGCTTCCATCTGTGCTGGTGGCTCAGGCGGTGCTTCGCCGCTGGCATCGGAGTGTCGCGGTTCGCCCAATCCTAGGCTGGTGGCGATCCGAGAGGCAGTGGCCCTCGCCTGCGCGATGCATGCCGGGATGCCTGCTCCTGCGATGACGGGTCCTGTTAGCGCGATCCGAGGGTGGAGAGAGAGCGCTTTGTTCACGTCTGTTATCTTTCGAAGGTGACCAACGCGGTACTGGGGGAAAGCGTCCAGCCAGCGGGTCACCTTGGCCTCGGTCGGTTCTGTTCGCAGATTCATGCAGGCTGCAAGGTCACCGCCAACGGCTCGGAGGAGCTCGGAATCGTCAAGATCGAGGAATCTCGTGTCATGCGAGCGGCCAACTGATGCCCTGATCAAGAAGCGGCCCGGCTCGGCCAGGTGGGGCCATTTAGTACTGAGCCATGTGCAGGCAGTGACGAGCATCCCAGCGCTCGCTGGTACCAGGAAGCCCGTCCCCGCTGGGGGATGCAGCAGAGCACTCGAGGGGTATGACATCGTCAAGATGCCAACCGAGGCGTGTTCTACATCTGCGAGGATCGCTGCCGCATCGCTCGCGACGTCACTGAGAAGCCGGGCAGCGCTCGGAGCTGGTGACGCGACGATAACCGCATCGGCAGCTATTTGCTCGGAACCGGCTTCGATCACCCACCCAGACTTCGTTGCGGATAGCGATCTCGCGGGAAGCTGTAGGCGGATATCGACCCCTAGGCGCTTCAGCTCGTCACCTAGGACATCTACAACGGTTGCTAGCCCCCCGCGAAGGCCCAGGAACATCGGTCGTGAGGTGCCCGTTGTGCGGGGATGGTCAACCCGTCGACTAGCTGCGCGAGGATCGAGCGGTCGTTTGACGTCGAGACCTTTACTGTTCGCGCTACGGGCCGCTTGGCTCCTGAGGCCGATGATAAGGCTGCGATGCTCCCTGGCAGCGTCAAGGAGCTGGGGGAATACCATTGCGGCACTCAGCTCGAAAGAACTGCCCGCATGGACACCGCCAGCGAGGGGATCTACCAGGTTAGATGCGGCTTCTCGTCCCATGCGCGAGGAGATCAATTCCCCAATAGCGTGGTCCGCCTGGCAATGCTCGCCTTTGCGGTCTTGGAAGGTTCGCGGAAGCACGAAATCCAATCCCGCTCGCAACGTTCCACGGGGGCTCAAGATTCCCGACAGGGCAACGCTCGTGAGCCGGGAAGGGGCTCCCATCGTCAAGCCGGCCGGCATCGGGCGGAGACGTCCGCGGCTCCAGATGTAGGCACGACTTTGAGCTGGCGCTACAAGCTGGTCCGAGAGCCCCAGCTTGTAGCACAGCTCGACTGCTTCGGGCTTGCGCGTGAAGAAGGAATCCGGGCCTACGTCGATCGTGATCCGATCCAGGGAGTCAGTTTGGATCTTTCCCCCGAGGCGATTCGAGGACTCAATGAGAACAACGTGCGCACCGGCCTCGGCTAGTACGTCGGCTGCCACCATTCCGCTAATGCCGGCACCAATTATCGCTACCGACGGCCGCGTTGCGCCCGCGTCGTAGCGGTGGTGGTCCTGCGCTTCGGCCTTAGGATCCATCGGAGATGCGAGGTTTGTCATTGACGGGTGCGACCCCAAGTCATGTCGATCGTGATGCGGTTGTTCCCCCAAGAAGATCGTTTTGCGGGATCCCTTCAGCCCCTTCAGCTGCTTGGATCACGACTGCTGCCAGGATGGCCATGAAGCTCGGATCCGCGTTCAACGACCGGGTGCGGGAGAGCTTGATGTTGAGGCTTGTGGCTAGCGAACGTGCCTCGATGTCAATGTCGTAGAGCACTTCGAGATGGTCCGAGACGAAACCGATGGGGCACACTACGATGCCTGCCACGCGGTCATCCGCCAGATCGCGGATCACGCTGCTCAAGTCGGGCTCGAGCCAGTCACCCCCCCTTTTGCCTGCGCTCTGAAAGGCAACGTGATATCTGTCAATGCCAGCGAGTGTTGCGACGCGTCTTGCGGTGTCTCTAACCTGGTCTGGGTACGGGTCGCCTTTCGCTTCAATAGAGCGAGGAAGGCTATGTGCACTGAAGACGATCTCGGGCTCCACTCCGGTTCGGTGATGCATAGTGCTCGTGCACCTGCGCAGGCGCCGCGCGAACAAGCCAGCGAGCCCGCTTGAATCATGCCAGGAGCGTACTGGGACAAGCTTGACGGCGCGATCCTCGGAGGAGAATGCAGTCGCGGCCCGCTCGAGGTAGGCGCCCACGCTTAGAGCCGAGTACTGAGGAGCGAGGACCATAGCTACCCCAGTGCGTGTGCCCGATAACGCGAGACCCGCAGCAGCTTCCTCGATGGAAGGCGAGGCGTGCTTTGTCCCGAGCCAGACCCGCCATTGCCCGGGCTCCACGGCATCGAGAGCAGATTGCAGGCCTGCTCGCTGTTGTTCGGTCCCCCTTGCCATAGGGCTCAGGCCACCGATCATGTCGTAGCGACGAACCAGCTCAGTTAGGTGCTCGGGGGCTGGTGTCCGGCCGCCGAGGATCGAGGAGTAAAATCTCTCGATGTCATCTCGGTTCGCGGGTGTGCCATGGGCCATGAGCAGCACCCCCTGTTGGACTTCGCCTGTGGAGCGCCGCTTCGGTGTCAAAGTGCCGCTCCGTTCTGCTCCCCATGGACAAGCGCCACGACCTTTTCGAGAACCTCGGGGTTCGTCTCGGGTAGGACGCCGTGGCCCAAGTTGAAAATGTGGCCTGGCTGCGCACTGGCTTCCTGAAGGATCCTTGCGGTTTCGTGCTCAACCGTCTCCCATGGTCCAAGGCACGTTGCGGGGTTCAGGTTGCCCTGGATCCCCCGTTCGTTACCGATTCGCTCGCGTGCAGCAGCGATGCCGATCCGCCAGTCCACGCCGATGACGTCTGCTCCTGCGGTTGACATGCGAGAAAGGAGGTCTGAGGTGTTGATGCCGAAGTATATGCGTGGAACGTCGAGGTCTTCGAGTCCGGCGAATATCCGTTTCGTGGCCGGGAGCACGAACGTAGCGTACTCATCCAGCGAGAGCCAACCGATCCAGCTGTCGAAGAGTTGAATAGCGCTCGCCCCTGCGAGAATCTGAGCACGAAGAGAGCTGATCGCAACGCTTGCCAGGGAATCCATCAAGGCCATCCAGGTATTCGGTTCAGAGTGCATGAGGGTCCTGGTCCGAGAGAAGACGCGTGACGGGCCGCCTTCGATCAGGTAGGAGGCGAGGGTGAAGGGTCCGCCAGCAAAGCCGATTAGCGGCACCTCCAGCTCTTTTGCCGCGATTCTGACTGCCTCGGCGACATAGGGGACATCTGATGCAGCGTCCAGGGGCCTGAGCCGGGCGAGGTCAGTGGCATCACGGAACGGCTCTGCGATTACAGGACCCTTCCCTGGAACGACTTCGAGGTCGATCCCAATTCCGACGAGCGGCACCATGATGTCTGAGAAGAGGATCGCTGCGTCGACCCCATAGCGCGTGACGGGCTGCAAGGTGAGTTCCGCAGCCAGTTCTGGCCGCTCAACTGCATCGAGGATGCTGAGGTCGCCCTTCAGCGCACGGTACTCTGGGAGCGAGCGACCAGCTTGGCGCATGAACCACACGGGCACCCTGTCGGATGTTTCGCATCTGCAAGCGCGTAAGAACGTCGAACCGGTGGTCTTCACGTTGATGACGCTACCTGTTCTGGATCCCATCAGGCGCGCGAGCAGGCTGTTCTTCGCGAGTTGTCCGCAGATGCCAGGCTCGAGCAGAGCGCCTCCGTCGGCTGTAAGCGTATTGGCAGCTCCGACGTCGGCTTCGCCTCAGTGAAGTGCTATTACATATCCGTGGCACACACGTGTGCCGGGCGCGCTGGTGTAGTGTGCCTCGGATCGACTAAGAAATGACGACGTGGCTTCGATAGTTTCCGCAGACGGTTTATTAGCGCCCGATGAGCTGAGCGCGCGCCGACCGTCCCTGCTTGGCGTGGGGGTGATGATCTGGCTCGGTTCCGAGCTCATGTTTTTCAGCGGGTTGTTCGCCGCGTTCTTCACCATCAGGGCTCATGCGGTCGTCTGGCCGCCGCCTGGCACGAAGCTTGACCTGATCCAAGCCTCTGTGTTCACCGTCGTGCTTCTCGCGTCCAGTCCCACCATGCAGTTTGCAGTCTGGCTGGAAGAACACGGCAGGCGTGCTCTTGCTAGGCGGTGGGTGATGGTGAGCCTGCTTCTCGGCGCTGCTTTTCTCGCGAACCAGGCCTACGAGTGGGCTACCTTGCCCTTCAAGGCGTCGACGAACGTGTACGGATCGCTGTTTTACATCATGACGGGTTTGCACGGGTTGCACGTGCTGCTTGGCCTCGTGGCGATGATCGCGCTCCTGGGAAGGATGAAGGGGCCCGCTGGCGATCCTGGGGAGCTGTCGGTGTTCCAAGCCGTCAGCTACTACTGGCACTTTGTCGATGTGGTCTGGATCGGCTTGTTTAGCTGCCTGTTCTTGTTGAGCAAGTAACGATGAAGCTGCGAGGATCGTCTGTGAACACCCGGATCGTTGCATCGAGGAGGCGCTACCTGCTTCCCGCTGGGCTGGTGGTGCTGGTGGGGATTGTGGGGCTGTTCTCTGCGATGGGAACAGCGCGCGCTGCGGCTCCGAAACCCATCATCACAACGGGCGCCTCGACCGGCGCTAGGACGGTGCCGGGTGCGAGCACCTCTACAGCGAAGCCACCCTCAGTTCGGTTGTTGCTTGCCGAAGGCCGGAAGCTCTTCCTTGCGAACTGCTCCAGCTGCCACGGTGCTCAGGCAGATGGAACCTCTCGGGCGCCGAACCTGGTCGGGTTAGGAGCCGCCACCATTGATTTCTGGGTTTCAACCGGCCGTATGCCGCTAGAAGACCCAACCATCGAGGCCGCAAGGAAGCCTCCGCGATTCAACCGGGCGAAAACGCTCAGTATCGTTCGGTATGTAACCTCGCTCGGTGCGGGCGGCCCTCCGATTCCGAAGCTTGACTTGAAGAAGGCCAATATGGCCCAGGGTGCCTCGCTGTTCGCATTGAACTGTGCAAGCTGCCATACGATAACCGGCGCTGGGGATGCGCTGGCGAATGGTGCCTACGCACCGACGCTGCATCTCGCGACACCCACCCAGGTAGGAGAGGCGATACGAACTGGGCCTGCCAACATGCCCCGGTTCGGTCCCGGCACCTTGAGCAAGAAGGAGGTGAACGACATCGTTGCGTATGTAACAGGTCCAATCCAGCATCCGAAAGATCCGGGAGGCATTGGGTTGGGAGGCATCGGGCCGGTCGCAGAGGGTTTCATAGCTCTGCTTCTCGGAGTCGGTGTGATGATGCTGCTGTCGTTGTGGATTGGTGATCGCGCGTGAGCGAAGCGGGTGACAGAGATCGTTCGACGCCGGAGTCGTCTTCACCTGTAGATGACCCAGCGGGTGTGGAGCCCAGCGAGTTCGCATCGCTTGACGATCCGCATCTTCAGCCGGCCGCTCGCAATCCTGAACGAATGGAAAAGGTAATAGCGGCGTCGTTCGTGATTGGGATCATTGGTTTCGCTGGACTCGGTGCGGCTTACTGGCAGAATGCGCAGCCTGATCTGATGGGGCTATGCCTTGCCGTTGGCCTGGTTGCGATGGGGTTTGGGGTAGCTGCATGGGGTAAGTACTTGATGCCGCCGGGGCCGTTCGTCGAGGAGCGCCATAGCCTCGCGGGCACCTTGCAAGAGCAGGAGTCTTTTGAAGCTGCTGCCCTAGGCCGTGGGCAGCTCGTGATTGCCCGCCGAGGGTTTCTGGGCAAGCTCCTTGGGGCATGCGCTGCGATATTCGCAACAGTCGCAGCGTTTCCATTGCTTCGCTCCCTTGGACCGTTGCCAGGCAAGAGCTTGGACACGACGTCGTGGCGAAGGGGTTCCAAGGTCGTCACTGCAGACGGGCGTCCCGTGAAGGCTACCGATCTCGAGGTTGGCGGGCTCCTGACGGTGTTTCCCGAGGGTCACGAAGGATCTGCAACTGCTCAGACCGTCCTGATCCGGGTCGCTTCCGCGCCTGTTGTCACCATGCCTGGGCGTGAAACCTGGTCTCCGCAGGGGTACCTTGCTTTTTCGAAGATTTGCACTCACGCGGGGTGTCCGGTCGGTCTTTATGAAGAGCAGAGTCAGCAATTGCTGTGTCCCTGCCACCAGTCGCTGTTCGACGTGCTCGACGGAGCAGTGCCCGTCTTCGGCCCGGCTCCTCGGCCCCTGCCCCAGCTGCCACTCATGATTGATTCCGCAGGCTACCTGCGGGCTCAGAGCGGTTTCAACCAGCCTGTGGGTCCAGGATTTTGGGAGCGCTCGTGATGTCGGAGCAGGCGAGCCCAGGTGAGGGCACGGTGACCAACGGGAGTACAGGACCGACCAAGGCCACGAGATCACTGCGGTGGCTCGATGAGCGACTTGGCGTCGCGCACGGCGGCCGGAAGCTTCTTGACAAGATCTTCCCTGACCACTGGTCATTCATGCTCGGCGAGATTGCCCTTTACTCGTTCATAGTCCTTGTCATAACAGGTACCTTTCTTACGCTGTACTTCATTCCCTCAGCCAAAGAGATTGTGTACCACGGTTCGTATGCACCGCTAAGAGGGCAGAAGGTGTCGGAGGCATACGCCTCGACCGTTCATATCAGCCTGAGTGTCCGTTTCGGTCTGCTCATGCGTCAGATGCACCACTGGGCCGCTGACGTCTTTGTAGCCGCGATCGCGGTTCACATGTGCAGGATCTTCTTCACCGGAGGCTTCCGCAAGCCCCGGGAGCTCAACTGGGCCGTCGGTGTGACACTCCTCACGCTTGCAATAGTGAACGGCTTCATCGGCTACTCCTTGCCGGACGACCTCATCTCGGGTACAGGGATAAGGATTGCCTATTCGATCGTGCTGTCGATACCTGTGGTCGGAACCTACCTGGCGTTCTTGCTGTTCGGAGGGAAGTTTCCAGGCAACGGGGTCATTATCCCGCGGTTTTACATCATTCACATCCTCATCATCCCTGTCATCATCGCGATCCTTATTGGCATCCATCTGGCCCTGCTGATACGTCACAAGCACACCCAGTTCCGCGGCAAAGGCCGCAGGGAGGACAATGTGGTCGGGTCGCCGCTCTGGCCGACCTTTGCCGCTAAGACGACAGGGTTTTTCCTGATGACCACGGGCGTGCTCGCATTCCTCGGTGCATTTTTCCAGATCAATCCGATCTGGCAGTTTGGACCCTACAAGCCGTACAAGATTAGCTACGCGGTCCAGCCTGACTGGTATATGGGCTGGCTGGACGGGGCTATGAGGATCATGCCGAGTTGGGAGTTCACCGGGCTTGGCCATACGATCCCATTCGAGGTTTTCCTTCCGGCGGTCGTGCTACCCGGACTTACGTTCCTGATGTTCTACCTGTGGCCGTTTGTAGAGGCGCGCGTGACGCATGACTACCTCGATCATCACCTTCTAGATCGCCCGCGGGACCGGCCGAAGCGCACAGCTGTAGGCGCAGCCGTCCTCGCGTTTTATTTCGTCCTGTTCGGAGCCAGCGCGACCGACGTTCTGGCGAACTACCTTCACATCTCGTTGAACCTCGTGCTGTGGTCATTCAGGTTCTTGGTGTTCCTCGTGCCGGTAGTGGTGGGGTTAATCACCTACCGTGTCTGCGTCGAGATGGCCGCTACGCCCGGTGCTGGCAAGCAGAAGAGGGCAAATATCGTTGAGCGCAGTGCCTCCGGTGCTTATACCACGCGACCGGCCGACGCCCATCCCGGTGACGAGTTGGGCGAGGAGCTGGAACCCGCGGAGGTTCCTGAGCGAGTGGGCTGAGTCGTACCGGCGCGAGAGCGTCTGGGCAAGCGCCGGGTCGTCATCATCTCTGCGCACGCGTTCTTGACTGAAAACCAACATGGCTAGCTGGGTTTTCAGCACATTGAGGGGCGAAGGGTGCTTTCAGGGCCTCGAGGGAGCGTGATCAGCGCTTGCTGGTCCCTTCGGCCTGCTCGAACGCTCGGAGGGACCGGGCTTTGAGTTCGGTGACGAGATGGTGCTCAGCTCAGGTTGCTAGAGAGGGCCGTTGTGCGACACCTCGCACACCACTGGTTGGGACTTGACCCAGCACATCCCCGGGTGTAGCTCCGGGCTTAGAATGCTCTCGTATATGCGGCGTATGGTGGCGGGTGGCGCGGTTGGCGTCTCGGCGGGGAGTGCTTCTAGCATTCATTGGTATGTCTGAACGCACTAGAGATATGCCGCGCCGATCTTGCCTCTCCGTGCCTGGGTCAAGTGAACGTTTTCTTGGAAAAGCACCGACGATTCCTGCTGACATGACCTTCTTGGACCTTGAAGACTCTGTTGCGCCTTTGGAGAAGGAGGCCGCACGGGCAAAGGTCGTGGACGCGATAAAGTCGCTCGCCTGGGATGACAGGGTGATGTGCGTTCGTGTGAACGCTTGGGACACCAAGTGGACTTACGGCGACGTGATCGCAGTGGTGGAGGGATCCGGGGAGCGCCTGGATGAGATCATGCTCCCGAAGGTCACCTCTGCGTTTGAGATCAAGGCCCTCGATCTGCTGCTCACGCAGGTCGAGGCGAACTGCGGTCTTCCTGCGGGTCACATTGGCATCGAAGCACAGATCGAGACTACGGAGGGCTTGATCAATGTCGAGGAGATCTGTGCCGCATCGCCAAGGCTCGAGACCATCGTCTTCGGTCCCGCGGATTTTGCGGCTTCTATGGAGATGCCGATCCTCACAGGCGGGGTGCAGATACCCGAGTATCCCGGGGACCACTTTCACTACGTTTTTTCGAAGATCCTCATGGCGGGACGTGCGAATGGCTTGCAGGTGATCGACGGACCTTTTCTGAAAATCCGGGAGCTGGACTCGCTAAGGGACTATTGCGCTAGGACGCGTACTCTTGGCTACGACGGCAAGTGGGCGCTTCACCCTGATCAGGTGACTGTGGTGAATGAGGTGTACTCGCCTACGCAGGAGCAGTTCGACAAGGCATGCGCAATACTCGATGCTTACCGCCAGGCGACCGAGGAGGATCGCCAGGGTGCTGTCATGTTCGGCGACGAGATGATTGACGAAGCCAGCCGCAAGATGGCAACGAAATTCATTGCAAGGGGAGAACGGGCAGGGCTGTCACGCTCCCGCTGAGACAGCGAGCGGACCACTTCCTGAGCTTTCGCTCGCAGCGATGCGCGTCAGCACTCGGTGGATGAGTGGGACGCGTTCTCGATCAACCGGCGCGCTATGACCTTGAGCGCTAAGGTCTCGTCTGCGCCCTCGAAGATCGACAGCACTCGTGCATCCACGAAGTACCTGCTGACAGGGAACTCTTCCGCGTAGCCCATCCCTCCATGCATCTGCATGGCCTCGCGTGTAACCCATTCTGCGGCCCGGCAAGCGTATGCCTTGACCATAGATGCTTCGAGGGCACCCTCCCCACTGGCCATCAGGCGTGCCACCTCGTAGCTGAACTGCCGGATGGCCTGGATCAGGACTGCCATCCTGGTGAGTTTGACCTGTGTGAGCTGGTACTCAGCGGTTGGCCGTCCGAAGACGACCCGTTCTCTGGAGTAGGACAGAGCGGCTTCGTACGCTGCCTGCATGACGCCGAGAGCCCTGGCCGCTGTCTGAAGCCGACCGTTCTCGAATCCTTGCATCTGGTAATAAAAGCCCCTTCCGAGCCCCGGTTCCCCGCCTATGAGGCAGTCGTCGGGGATCCACCAGTTCGCGAAGGAGACCTCATAGGAGTGCATGCCCCTGTAGCCGATGGTATCGATGGCCCTTCCTTCCATCTTCCCCGGAGACCCATCGTGTGCTGGGGCGTCCGCAGCATTCTCGCCCTGGACGAAGGAGAAGCCGTGGCCTTCGCCGCGAGGCTTGGGCACGAGGAACAGCGAGAGCCCCCGATGCGCTTGGCTACGATCTGGATTGGTGCGTGCCAGCAGCATGAGCACATCAGCACGAGCAGCGAAGGTGCACCAGGTCTTGACGCCATTCACCACCCAGCCCCCGGGGCCTCTCGTTGCAGAGGTAACCAGGTTCGCCACGTCAGATCCGAAGTCTGGTTCGGTGACCGCGACCGCGACCATGGTCTCTCCAGATGCGAGGCGTGGCAGCCAGTTTTTTTTCTGCTCGTCGGTCCCGCCCTTGAGGAGCGCTCGCGCGAGTATCTCAGGTCTTGTTATCAGCGAACCGCCTATCCCAAGCGAGGCCCAGGAAAGCTCTTCTGTGGCGATTATCATGCCGAGGTAGTCGCTCTCGTCGCCCGAGGCGAGGCCTCCGTACTCTTCGGGTATCGACAGTCCGAAACCGCCCAGTTCAGCGAGGCGCTTGATTACTTCCTCGGGAACGTCCGAATTGTTGCGGTGCACATCGTCTGCGTAGGGCAGCACCCTTTCCTCCGCGAAGCGATGAAAGGTCTCCCGCACCATCTCGAAGTCAGGGTCGAGATGCCGGCTCGCTCCGCTAGTTGCCAAAGAAGCCAGAAGCGATGGATCCCTCCAAGTGCGCATGAAGCCCATCGCGGACTCCATCCATCCTGGCCGAAGGCCCCATAAGTTCTCCCGGGCAAGCACCCGGGCCTCGATGTCGGCCAGTGCATCCGCAACAAAGGCGCACGAGATAGCGGCCTCTTTCTCGCCGCGGGCTCCGTAGGCGAGCATGCTTCGAGCTGCGCTGATAGCGGAGGCTCCGTGCGCGACATCGTAGGCCACCTGCTGGTTGTGGTCGATGTCACCTGCACCCGCCAGCTGTGTGGCGGCGGTGTTCATTGCTTCCTGGGCAAGTTCAACACACTGTGACGCGCCTGCAAGGTCAGATTTGCTCATCGTTTACCAGGATAGCGCCGGAAAGCCCGGCCCTTCAGGGCCGGGCTGGATAGGCGCTCGGGCCGAAGGCCCGGCCAGCCCCAGTGATACACCCTCGGTGTAGTCTGTAGATGATGCGAAGGACCAGCCACAAGCCTGCGAAGAAGCGCCCTCGCTCGCATAGGAAGGCACATCGCGGCCGCACTGC
>JAJZXF010000129.1 GCA_021802485.1 Actinomycetes bacterium
CGCTCCCTACCGTTGGGTCTGCAACTTCTGTAGCGCAGAGTTCCCTAGCGCGCTGTGCCAGCTCAGGCCTTGACGTCAGCGTGGTTCCGGGGGGTGGGGCTGCCGGCACCATCACTGGGACGTTGGTCTTTCGGAATGCAACCTCGTCGCGGTGCACCCTTGGCGGCTATCCAGGACTTCAGCTTCTCAGCTCGACGGGGGCGAAGATGCCGACCAACGTGGTGAGGGGCGGCTCGGGGCCGACCGGCGCTGGCACAGCGCAGGTCCTCGTCGTTGCTCCTGGAGCGGCGGCCGTATCGCAATATTCCTACAGTGATGTGCCATCCGGAGCAGAAACCAGTTGCCCAACCTCTGCAAAGATGGAGGTGACGCCGCCGAACTCCTACGGCTATGTGGTGGTGGACGCAAGGCTAACCGCCTGTGGCGGGGGCACAATTCATGTGGGGCCTGTAGAGAATGCGCAGCCGGGCTCAGGCTGAGCCGAGGTTCGCTCCCACCGCTGGTCTGAAGATCCACGCAGGCAGGCTTTGATCATCCGGATTCACCTTCCCGGCTTGGCAAAGGGCTACCACACACCCCCCGAATCCAGCGCCGGTAAGACGTGCGCCATAGATGTGTCGATTGCCGCTGAGTTCTTCGACCAGCGAGTCGAGGTCTCTGGTCGACACGCCGAACTGCAGTGACAGGCTGTGATGGCTGCGAGTCATTGCTCTTCCTGCTGCAGCGTAGTCGCCTGACTCAAGCGCCTGTACGAAGTCGCGGACGCGCTCGCACTCGGTTATGACATGGTGAGCGCGAGCAGCGATTGTGGGGTCGGCGATCGCTGCGATGTCTCCAACGCTCGCAGAGGCAAGCGGGCCAACGACCGCTGCGGCTTTCACGCATTCGAGTCTGCGTTGCTCGTATGCGGAGTTGGAGAGTCGTCTTGTCGTAGCGGACTGCACAACCAGGATCTCGAGGTCTTCGGGGATCAGCACCGGCTGAATCGATGGCTCGGGATGTTGCGCGAAGTCGATGAGTAGAGCGTGGTCGGCGATCCCGAATGTGATCGCGATCTGGTCCATCACTCCGCAGGATACGCCCGTCGCGAGGTGCTCGGCTTCCTGGCAGGCACGTGCGAGCAGCATTCCGCGTTCATTCTCGTTGACCATTTCGCCTGGATCTGTGGCTCCAAGGTCATAGCCGAATGCGAGCGCTAGTGCTATTTCCAGGGAAGCGCTCGAGGAGAGACCCGCTCCTCGTGGCAGGGTGCTCGCTACGACGCCGGTCCCGCCTCGTATGTGGCAGCGGATACTTGGGAGCGAAGCGACAGCTGCTACATACCGGGCCCAGAACGGCTTGAGATGAGCCGGAGGCTGCGTTCCGCCTCTCAGCCGGTCCAGGTCGACTACTGCAGCCGCGCGCTCCGCATCGGATGTCATGCGGATTACGTTCGTGTCGTTGGCATGGAACCGAACGTAGGTGCCGAGAGCGATTGCCATTGGAAGCGCAAGCCCGCCGTTGTAGTCCGTGTGGTCACCGATCAGGTTTACTCGGCCCGGGGCGAACGCGCAGCGTCCTGCGAGAGCAGCCGCTTGAGGTTCGGTTGGTTGCGATTCGCTAGGTTCGCTCGGGTGTCTGATCAGCTTATTATGTCGCAGGTTGGTTCAAGCGGTCACCAGGGGATGCTTGCCAGCGCTTGACGCAACGTAGTCCACGGTGCAGCATCTTTTGCGTGCCTGGACCACTGGAAGGGATACGCGTGTTAGAGATCGCCGGAATCGGCCCCGTACCGTTCGTAGCGATGATGCTCGCAGACGCGGGTGCAGATGTGCTCAGGATCGACAGGGTGGGCTCCGAGACCTGGTGGGGGATCGACAAGGAGCTCTTGCGCCGAGATCTCGTGAACAGGGGCCGGCGTTCAGTAGCGGTGGATCTGAAGAATCCTGATGGCGTGGAGATGATCTTGAAACTGGCCGAGGGGGCCCACGGTCTCGTCGAGGGCTTCCGACCTGGGGTGGCCGAGCGCCTCGGCATAGGGCCCGAGCGTTGCTTCGAGCGCAATCCTGGGCTCGTGTACGGGCGGATGACTGGCTGGGGCCAGAGCGGTCGGTATGCAAAGACTGCGGGGCATGACATCAACTACATTGCCCTTTCGGGAGCGTTGGATCTTATCGGTAGGGCTGGTGATGCTCCGGTGCCGCCTGTCAACCTGGTCGGTGATTTCGGCGGCGGTGGAATGCTGCTCGCATTTGGTATGGTTTGCGCCTTCTTGGAGCAGAAGCGTTCGGGACTTGGCCAAGTCGTTGACGCAGCGATGGTAGACGGCGCAGCTTTGCTTACAACGTTCGTCCGCGGGATGAAAGAGATGGGCCTGTGGCAGCGATCCCGAGGGGAAAATCTGATCGACACCGGAGCCCCTTTTTATGAAGTGTATGCAACCGCTGACGACCGCTACATTGCAGTCGGAGCGATCGAGCCCCAGTTCTATGGAGAGCTGCTGCGCCTAACGGGAATTGATTCCGAGGGGCTGCCTGCGCAGATGGATGAGACCCAGTGGCCTGCGATGAAGGAGCGGTTTGCCGCGGTGTTCGCAACCCGGACGCGCGACGAGTGGTGCCAGCTGCTAGATGGGACCGATGCATGCTTTTCCCCGGTGCTGTCGATGGAGGAGGCGGTCACGCATCCTCACAACCTCGACAGGTCAACGTTCGTCGAGGTTGACCGAGTGGTCCAGCCAGCACCCGCCCCTCGCTTCTCGAGGACCCAGGGAGTGGTGCAGATGTCGCCGCCGGTTCCAGGCGAGCATGGCGTGGAGGCCTTGAGGGACTGGGGCATTGGAAGCGATGAGATCAGCAGGCTGCAAGGCGCGGGTGTGATCGAGGTGAGCTGAGGGGGAAAGTCCACGTGCGGTGACACGTCACAGGCGGCACCGATCTTGCCTGCACCTCGGATGGCTATCCAGCGATGCGATTGATCCGGCTGAGGTAATCAGGTGTGGTCCCGGACCAGGTGCCGGCTAGCGAGGGCTCCGTTGATCGCGGCGATTGCCGTCGGTCGGTCTTCGCCGATGGTGCTTTTGGAGGTGGTGGCCTGGAGCCATGCTTCGGCCTCGTTCCAGTGCCAGAGGGGGCTGCGGGCGTTGTCAGCGGCGGGTGAAGGAAAGCTGCGTGGGCGGTGTAGCCCGCTGGCGAGAAGAGAGACTGACCAAATGCAACCCGCTAGCCACGAGCTTCAGCCCTGGGGTACTCCCGGCGGCCTGCGAGCCTTAGTCGCTCACGAGCGGCGCGTTGTCCATCAGCCGGGCGATCACTTCCTCGGGGACCGGCGTGAAGTCCCAGGCATCCACGCCGACGTTGACCATGCGGCCTTGTTGGCGCCACTTCTCGTGGACGTGCCCGTGCAGCAGCCACATCCCCTCGTCGACCGGTCTGAACCTCCGATGACGCTCGGTCGCACCGCTGTCGCCTTGGTACGGAAAGTGGCAGACTAGGACTTCCCGGTTGCCGACGGTCATCGTAAGCGGTCCCTGGCGAATCTCGTCGAACCCAGCGTCGCGGTACTCCTGCTCCAGGTAGAGCGCTCGCTCTCCGCGTCCGTACCAGCAGCGGTCGTGGTTCCCCGGGTAGAGGATCTTGTGCCCGGCCAGCTGGCCGATGAGCGGCATCGACTCCTCCCTGCGACCCATTGCGACGTCGCCGAGGATGTGCACGGTGTCGTGTGGGCTGACGACGGCGTTCCAGTTCGCGACGAGCACAGCGTTCATCTCGCCGACGCTGTGGAACGGTCGGCCGCAGTACTTGATGATGTTCTGGTGGCCTAGGTGCAGGTCAGCGGTGAAGTAGGCGGTCATCGTTCCGTTTTCGCGGGAGCTGAATCAGGCGTGGGACGCGTATAAGCAGTGGTTATACTATCTGGTATGACCGAAAAGCGAGCGAAAGGGCAAGTTGTGATCCCTAAAGCTCTGTGCGATCGGCTCGGGATCGGCCCCGGGGACGAGGTCGAGTTCACTCTCAACGAGGGCGCCGATGCGGTGCGCCTGGAACCAGTGCGGGACCACCCGACGCTGCGAGGGTCGCTGGCCGGGCTGGGACTCGTGGCCGAGTTGGAGGCTGACCACCGGCCCGAGGCCCGTCGCTGACCGAGTGCCTCGAATCCTTGGCGGTCCTGCGCTGGCTCGATGGCGACGAGCTGGCCTCAGCTCGGGTGGAGGCGGCGATGCCGTATTGTCCGGTCATGAGCTGGATGAACCTCGGTGAGGTGGCCTACATCGTCGAGCGCCGCGCCGGTGCCGATCGGGCTCGTCGCGTCGTGCGGGGGTTCCGCCACGCCTCACGTTGGACCTGCCAGCCGAAGCTCGCGTACTCGAAGCGGCTCACCATAAGGCGGCGTACCCAATGGCGTACCTGACGCCTTCGCCGTCACCGTTGGCGTATCCTCTGCGCTCGGGTTGGGCTGGCCCCTCGAGCGCAGGCCCTTGGTGGATAGCTAAGATGAGTCTTGTTTGGCCAGGCAAGATGTTGGTCTCAGCCGCCAGAGAAGTCACACGGTGAGGAAGCGGGTTATCGTGGCGGTGCGCTCAGAGTTCGCGGAGCAGTGCTACGTGGAGAGCTGATCGTCGGGTTCACGCAGCTGATTTTCGTCCAAGGAGGCACCAGTGAGCGATTATGACGTACGGATGGTCGTTCTATCGACCGACGACCTCGAGGAATCGATCCGGTTCTATACTGAGACCCTGGGGATGCCGCTGAAGTTTCGCGATGGGTCTCACTTTGCGGCACTCGACGGTGGCTCGGTCACCCTGGCCCTGGCGACCAAGGTTGACCACCCGATGCCCGGACAGGTCGTCGTCGGCATCAAGACGGCAGATGTCGATGCCGCCGCTGAGGCGATCGAGGCTAACGGCGGCGGGGTCGTGAAGGGACCCTATAACGACGAGCACGAGCGCCGTGCCGTCGTCTACGACCACAAGGGCAACGGTCTGGTCTTTTATAGTCCGCTGGCCCGGTGAAGGAGAGCACTTACTAAGCGGGTTGCCCGATTGCGGCAACTGGCTGCAACTGCGGCCATCGCTAACGGCGGTCTGCGAGGCCCGGCCGACAGCAAGGTTGGCGCCGCTTGAACCAGGATGGCCTGATCGACCAGCTGCCTAGTTCACCTCGCCGCTTTGGATCAGAGGTGCACGACGGGGCAGGTTACGGTACGCGTTATGCCTTCGACTAGCTGGACTTTACTGACCACCATTTGTCCGAGCGCATCCACCGTGTCTGCTTCGGCTCGTATGATGACATCGTAGGGGCCCGTAACGTCGTCCGCACAGACTACCCCGTTAATGGACGCCACCTCTTTGGCGACGGCCGCGGCCTTGCCGACCTCGGTCTGTATAAGGATGTAAGCGGCGACCATGATTGCAACCTTCCCTTGTTGTCGTTGTCCAGCCCCTTGTTGTCGTTGTCCGGGCCGACAGCCGAGCGTTGTAGCCGGCCGGCGCGCTCTCGCCTATGTAATCGTAGTGCTGTGTCGCCAATCGTGCTAGTGGCACAAGAGGTCGCGAGGCCAGTAGGGGCGCTGCGAAACCGTTACCCAGGATAGCGCCGGAAAGCCCGCCCTTCAGGGCCGGGATGGATAGGCGCTCGGGCCGAAGGCCCGGCCAGCCCCAGTGATACACCCTCGGTGTAGTCTATAGATGATGCGAAGGACCAGCCACAAGCCTGCGAAGAAGCGCCCTCGCTCGCATAGGAAGGCACATCGCGGCCGCACGGCGAACAGATATCGCGCATACCCGACCGACGAGCAGTTCGTGCTCATCAAGCGCTTCGGAGGCAGTTGCC
>JAJZXF010000030.1 GCA_021802485.1 Actinomycetes bacterium
CTCGTCGTGGCGGGCAAGAGCTCTGGTGTTGGTGAGATGCTCAACGCTGACCGCGTGGTGTCGGGTGGTTCTCGGCTCGCGGAGTCGGTGCGTTCGCTGCAGGCGGAGTCGAGGGGCGTGCTTGTGATATCTGGATTGTCACATGCCGGCCTTCAGGCAGCGGACTGCGGCGTTGGCATAATCGGGCACGCGAGCCATGGCCCGTGGGGCGCACACATCTTCTGCGGTCCGGGGCTCGTGCAGGCGGCGCTAGTCGTCGAGGCAACCGTTGCCGCGCGCGACGTAGCGAAGCGCAGCGTGTCGCTTGCCGGTGCTGGATCGAGCATTGGAGCGGCTGCTGCGGTGCTTGGGCCGGGAAAGGGTGCCTCGAATAGGGCCATGGTCCCGGTCAACGGTTCGGCTTTGATAGCCCAGGCAGCCGGGTACTGGTCAGCAGTTTGCGTGTCACGGAAGCCGGATCTCGTAGCGGTTGATAACCGCCAGTGGCATGAGATGAGTCGGGAGCAAGCGATTGCGGAGCTCGCCTCGTCAGAGTCCGGGCTCACATCTGGTGAGGCTCGCCGCCGGCTGAGGTTGCTCGAGCTTGACGGGCGGGCCAGCAACGAGAGTATCGATGGCCCCTCTGGGGCAAGGGGCCTGGTTGGTGCGGTCGCTGCCGAGCTGGCAAACCCACTGACCCCGGCACTCGCGGTCGGTGCGGGGCTTTCAGCAGCTGTAGGTTCGCTTGTGGACGGAGCGCTGGTTGCAGGAGTGCTTGCCGTCAACGCAGCGTTGTCCGGTGGCCAGCGCTTTGCAACAGAACGCTCGATAGCTCGCCTTGCGAGGCGTGTCGCAGTGCAGGTTCGCGTCCTGCGGGATGGCCGAGAAGTTCGGGTCAGGGCAGAGGAGCTGGTTGCTGGCGACGTGGTCCTGCTCTGTAGCGGCGAGGTGGTGCCTGCGGACTGCCGGCTTCTTGGCGTCTCGTCCTTGGAGGTCGATGAGTCAGCGCTCACCGGTGAGTCAGCGCCAGTTGCGAAGATCACTGCTGCTACGCGAGGAGCAGGTGTCACAGAGCGCCGATCGATGCTTTATGACGGTACGGTCGTCGTCGCGGGAAAGGCCGTAGCGCTCGTGGTTGCGACCGGTGCGAGCACCGAGATGGGACGTGTGCTTGCTGGCGCGCCAGACCCGCCTGCTAGCGGGGTCGAGGCTCGTCTGGAGCGGATCATAAGACTGACCCTTCCGGTTACGTTTGCGAGCGGAGCAGCAGTTGGTCTGATCGGAGCGCTTGCTGGCCGGTGGTGGCGCGATGCGGTCGGCTCGGGGGTGAGTGTCATGGTCGCGGCTGTTCCCGAGGGGCTTCCCCTTCTTGCAACCGCAGCTCAGCTGGCATCGGCTCGCCGTCTCTCGGGTCGAGGTGCTTTGGTGCGAAACCCGCGCACCATCGAAGCACTTGGTCGTGTGGACGTGCTTTGCTTTGACAAGACGGGGACTCTTACCGAAGGCAGGATCACCCTCCAGGAGGTGTCTGACGGAGAAGCCAGCAAGCCTTTAGGAGCGCTTTCTGCCGGCCATTGTGAGGTGCTTAGAGCGGCTGCCAGAGCATGTCCACCAAGTGGCGACGATCCAGCACTGAGCCTTCACGCGACCGATCGAGCTGTCCTGGAGGGGGCTCGGAGCGCGGGCGTTTTGCTTGATGGCCCCGAGGGTTCTTGGCATCAGCTGGAGGAGCTTCCGTTCGAGCCTGCGCGCGGTTTTCATGCAGTGGTTGGCAGGCTGTCCGGTGAGGCATCGAGTAGCCAGTGGCTTGTAGCCAAAGGGGCACCAGAGGTGATCATGCCACGTTGCGACAGGTGGAGGGCGTTGGGTGGTGTTCGCCCGCTGGACCTGGAGACTAGTGCGCTCCTCGAGGCACACGTGGATCGGATGGCTCGCCGTGGCTTACGGGTGCTCGCTGTTGCACAGCGCAAGGTGGCGCGTGGACGCAAGGAACTCGACTCCAGAGCCACCAAACTGGAGCTCCTTGGCTTCGTGGGCCTCGCTGACCCGGTGCGCTCTACTGCAGCGAGAGCAGTGGCGACCATTCAGAGCGCAGGCGTGAGGGTAGTCATGGTCACGGGCGATCACGCGAGCACCGCTGAGGCGGTTTCATCGGAGCTCGGCATCCTCGACGGCCATCGGGTGATCACAGGAGCGGACCTAGCTGCGATGACCGATTCCGAGCTTGACTCTGTTATTGCAGATGTGTCTGTCTTCGCGAGAGTAACGCCTGCTGAGAAGGTTCGTATCGTCCGGGCATACCAGCGTACTGAGCATGTCGTCGCTATGACCGGTGACGGCGCTAACGACGCGCCAGCTATCAGGCTTGCGGATGCAGGCCTCGCGATTGGTCGCCGCAGTACTCCCGCTGCCCGCCAGGCAGCAGACCTTGTCGTCACGGATGAGCGGATCGAGACGATAGTTGATGCCATCGTCGAAGGAAGGGTTCTTTGGATCTCGGTGCGGGAGGCTCTTTCGATACTCATCGGGGGCAACCTCGGCGAGGTGGGGTTCATGCTGGCGGGCACTTCGCTGTCTGGGAGCTCGCCTCTTGCAACCCGCCAGATCCTTCTCGTTAACCTTCTCACCGATATGCTTCCTGCGCTCGCGGTAAGCCTTCGTGCTCCCGGGCGGGTGTCTCCCGAGGTGTTGCTGAACGAGGGGCCCGATGCCTCACTTGGGTCCGCACTCGCTGAGAACATCGCCTGGAGGGCTCTTGCAACCGCAGGGGGCGCGACTGGTGCCTGGCTGGTTGCTCGATCTACGGGAACCGCCTCGAGGGCGAGGACGGTGGGTTTGGTCGCGCTAGTCGGAACCCAGCTGGGCCAGACTCTCGCTGCGGGGGGACGTAGCCCGGTCGTCGTGGGCTCGGTTCTGGTGTCGACCGCAACTCTTGCTGCGATTGTCCAGATCCCCGGTGTCAGCCACTTCTTCGGCTGCCGGCCGCTAGGCCCACTGGGATGGGCAACCGCGCTTGCTTCGGCAACCGCGGCAACCGGGGCATCTGTGGTAGTGCCGTGGGCGGTCCATCGCGCATGGTCGGGTGCACATGGCCGGATTGCGGGCCGTGAAGCTCCTGGGCAAAGCGGCACTACTCCTGGGGCGGTGATCGAGTCGTCAGGCGATCCCCCGGGCTTCGTCCGGCCAGAGCCAGGCGAGCACCCGGGTGATCGCGAGTTCGACCACGACGATCAGTGCTTCGAGGAGAAGCTGCTCGACGATCTCATTCACGATGGCCTCGCTTTCTCTGCTTTCTCTCGGCGTGTTACGCCCAGGACTGTATAGCGGGTAGGTAATGCGGCGGTTGCGTGGAGGTTGCGGGGAGCTGAATCTTTTTGAACCTCTTGGGGCGCGGGTCTCCTGCCTCGAGCGGTCAGGTGCGGGCCGGAGCTGGCCGCTCGATAGCACGCTCGTAATGAGTGCGGCCCTGTGACGATCAGCGACATCGCTGCTCTGGTGGTGATAATTGGGTTCGCGTTCTTTCTTGGCGTGTCGGATGCACCGAACTCGAGCGCGGCGTTGATAGCATCGCGGACCACCTCATATCGGGGAGCGATGGCGTTTTCCTTCGTCTTCCACGTGATCGGCGGTTTCGTGGCCGGCCAGGCGGTCGCGTTGACGATGCTGGGGCTGGTGCATGTCGCTCACGGCGAACTTGGGGTCACATATATCGCTGGTGGCATCTCAAGCCTGGCGTTCACCTTTGTTGCCACCCGTCATGGGATTCCGACCTCTGCGAGCATCGCGCTTGTGGGTGGCCTTGCTGGAGCGGCTGCAGTAACAGCCGGTTGGCACGGGGTTGGATGGGGTGGTTTTCATGGAGCGCGACCCTACGGAGTGATTGGCACGATTGCCGGTATCGTCATTTCGCCGGTCGTCGGCGCATTCGCCGCGGGAGGCGTCAGACGCCTGCTCGACAAGGGGTTGCGCAGGGCTACACGCAAGGCGCTTCCATACGTACGTGTGTCGATCTGGTTGTCTGCAGGGTTGGTAGCGCTTGCTGACGGATCGAACGATGGACAAAAGGCGATGGGCTTAGCCACCGCTGTACTGGTAGCGGCCGGAACGATCAGCACGTTTGCCGTGCCGCTGTGGGTGACGGCACTGGTTGCAGTAGTGCTCGCGGCGGGTACTGCTGCAGGTGGCAAGCAGATCGTGCGGACTGTGTCGTCGCGTTTCTATCGCGGTGGGCCACTCGATGGCCTCGCGACCGAGGGAGCGTCGGCCGCGGTAATACTCGGCGCCGCGTTCCTCGGGGCTCCAGTCAGTACGTCGACGGTTGTGGCGTCAGGTATGGTTGGAACCGGTGCATCACGTCGACGCCATCATGTGCAGTGGAGAGCCGTTCGGTCCGTCGTGTCAGCCTGGGTCATCACTGTGCCGGCCTGCGCGCTGATTGGCGCAGGACTTGCGGGGTTGGCACGGCTTGTAGGGGCGCTGCGTTGAGCAAGACGCGAAGCGGTGAAACTGGCGGTGATGACGGGCTCGCGGCTAAGCCGAGCGTGCCTTCTCGCCGGCGCTGGTGGAAGAGGGTCATTTTACCTGCGGTTCCAGATGTGGTGGCACTGCTCGTGAAGCAGGGCGAGATAGCCGAGGTGGCCATGGTTCGTTTTGACGCTTGGTCGCACGGTGGCGGTGACGAAGCTGCTCAATCGGTGAGGGACTGCGTGGAACATGGCGCCTATGAAGCGAGAAGGGACCTCCTGTCCGCGCTGCAGGCTGCTCTGTCCACGCCAGTTGATCAGGAAGACCTCTACGTTCTGTCCGAGCGGACCGATCGAATACTCACCGAGGCGAAGAGCGCGGTGCGTGAGGCGGATGTCCTGCACTGGCCGCCTGACGAGCATGCCGCGACGATGAGTGGCTATCTCTTGGATGGCGTTCGGAATCTTCTGGCCGGTTTCAGGCTGCTGCTAAAGGATCCTGAACGGGCGGGTCGCGAGGCAGATGATGCGAGCGAGGCAGTGCGTCACGTTGAGCGCGCCTACCGGGAGGCGATGGCCGGCCTGCAGGACGCTGACGACCTGCGTGGAGTCCTAGCGGCCCAGGAGATTTACCGGCGTTATCACCGCATTGCAGAAGCGGTTGTCAGTGTCGCTGATCGTTTGTGGTATGCGGTCCTGCGGGGGGCTTGACACCCCGGTAGGAGTTGGAACCGAGTCGATCAGCCTGCTGGCGCGAGCTGGGATACTCTATTTTGGGAAAAGTCCGTGGGAAGTTCATCAACCGGTCCTGGTCGGCCGAGAAGGTAGCCTTGCCCGTAGCGAATTCCCTGGCTGCGCAGGGTATCAAGCTCGCTTGACGTCTCGATGCCCTCCGCTACTACCCGGGAGCCCATATCGGTGGAGAAGCTGACCAGCGCCCCCGCGAGGGCTTTGCGGACGGGATCGGTGTCAATCCCGGTCGTGAGGTCCCTGTCAAGCTTGATGATGTCTGGCGCGAGCTCCAAGATGTGAGCAAGGCTGGCGAACCCTGAGCCAGTGTCGTCAATCGCGAGGCGGACGCCCTTCTCTCGGATGTCAACGAGCACGTCGCGAAGGCGGGGATAGTCATCCACGACCACATGCTCGGTGAGCTCCAGCACGATCCGATTCGGGTCCACCCCCTCAAGCAACTCTCCTATCTCTTTGGAAGCTAGGACCTTCGGACCGACATTGCAGGCTAGGTAGCAGTCTTCGGGTAGATGTTCTAAGAGCTCGAGCGCCATACGCGCCGCGGCGAGTTCCAGGGCGACGCCGAGCCCGACATCGTGGGCTTCAGCGAACCAGATATCTGGAGGCTGGTCGGGTGGTCCCTCAAAGCGCGAGAGCGCCTCGACGCCGACAAGCTCATCGGTTACGAGGTCGACGATTGGCTGGCACACAACCTTGAACTTCGCACCCCGGAGGACGTGCTCTACCCGGCGTCTCCTATTGACGTTGCCGGTGATCCCGGGCATGAGTACGTTCGCTACGAACTGGCTGATGAGGTCGTCGTCTGCGCTGCTGACCGCTGCGAGTCCCTGATCCACTTCTGGATTAGTACCGAGAGCGGGCGTGGATTCCTTCTCTAACCCAGCGGACGCGCCGTCATTGAACTCCTGATTTCGCGGCCCGAGGCTGTCTGGCATCCCCGTCGAGGTTGCAAGCGACAACAGCCTTGTCGTGACGTTAGCGATTTCGGTCGTGCCTGCTATCGCTGTTGTAATGAACTCCGCCAACCTGTTGAGCGAGTCGAGGTCCGAAGCGGTGAAGGCCGCTGGCCGGGATGAGGTGACCTTCAGCGCACCGATCCTGCCTGCTGCCCGACCGAGTGGTACACAGATCATCGACCGCGCGCCCACATGCCGGCAGGCGTCTCGATCGACGCGCTGGTCGGTCTCGGAGTCGCTGCACAGCAGCGTCTCGTTCTTGGAGACCGCCATTCCCGACAGGCTCTCATCTTGATGGAGGCGGGTGCCGGTGAAGCTTGCGAGACTGCCCCCTGCGCAGGCGTAGGTCAGGTGATCGCCGTCGAGCATCTCGACTACCGCGCCATCGGCATGGTCCAAGAGCGCGACAGCCTGATCAACCACCCGTTGCATCATGCCCATGGGATCGATGAGTTGTTGGATGACCTGCTGAAGGTCGCTCAGGCCGTCCACGCCTACCTCGTGGCGGCAGGGTTCGCCATCGCTGGGGTCGCGGTGAGCGCCGTGCTTGTAGAGGGTGTACGGAATCTCATGGCTATATAGATCTTCGGAACAATGTGTGCTGGACTTGAGCTGGCGAGGTCTCGCCGTGATGTCGTGGCACGAACGCTAGCCAACGGTCAGCATGAGAATATGTGGATTGAGGGGTCGTGAACTGTTCGCCAGGACGAGGGATTCTCTCTCAGCAAGACGTAAGTGTCACGCCCCCTCGCTATGGTGGTGGCATGAAGTTGTCCGGGTGGGCGAGGGGCAACGGGGTGAGCCGCCAGGCCCCGTGATGCTGGTCTACCAGGCGTATCGCTTCGAGCTGGACCCGAACAACCACGCCCGCTCAGTGCTGGCTTCTCATGCGGGCGCTGCCCAGTTCGCCTACAACTGGGGCCTGGACCTGGTGAGCAACCACCTAGCGGCCCCTGGGCGCTCGTCGCGTTGGTCATCCGCTGGGGGGCTAGCCGCTCAGGGGCCGAGTGCTGGGCCGATGGCTTGCTCGGCCCACTGCCCTGGAGTCTGCTGGCGCTCCGGCGAGTATGGAACAAGGCGAAGGCCGAGGTAGTACCGTGGTGGGCGGAGAACTCCAAGAAGTGCTACTCGTCGGGGCTCGACTTCCTGGCCCGGGGCCTCGACGCCTGGTTGAAGTCACGTCATGGGACACGACAGGGTCGAAAGGTCGGCTTCCCCCGCTTCAAGGCCAAGCACACCAGGCGCAGCTTCAAGGTGACCCAGGCGCGCGCCGACGGGCTCAACAAGCTGACCACCGGCCTGGCCAAGGGTCACGAGGCCGTGGCGGTCGAGGACCTCGACGTGACCGCGATGATCGCCTCGGCCAAAGGCCGGGCTCAACCGGGCGATGCTCGATGTCGCTCGTGGCGAGCTGCGCCGTCAGCTCGCCTACAAGACCGCCTGGTACGGCTCGGTCCGGCTGGTGATCGACAGGTGGTATCCATCGTCTAAGACCTGCTCTCGGTGCAAGGCAGTGAAAGCCAAGCTTGCCCTTTGCGAGCGCACCTACCGCTGCGAACACTGCCGCCTGGTCGTCGACCGGGGCCTCAACGCCGCGGCCAACCTGGTCTCCCTGGTGGGGTCCGTAACAAGCATCGGTACCGTCAGTGGGGCGCAAACCGGTCGGGGCAGCGCCCCGGCGAACGCGCACGGAGACGATAGGTTCATGTCTTCAGGCAGGTGGTCGTCGGCGAACTGCGAAGACGGCACCAGCCCCGAGCTGGAGAAGACCGACAGCGCCACCCGCCAACAGGTGGCTCCGAAACCCACCCTCATCGGAAGTGACAGATGAGACAGATTTCGGAACGGATCAGGATGGCTTCGGAACGAGCGCCTCCAACATCTTGTAAGTGGCCTCCGCTGGTCCTGTATGATCCGCCCTGAGGAGGTTTGCCATGATCCTCATGACCCACTCCATGACAGCGGTAGAGTGCATGCCGGTGCCGAGCAGCACACGCATTGCCGCAGGGTTGGAGATTGCCTTGACAAAGGCCCTTGCCATCTTGAAGTAGGTGCCGTAGGCGGCCTGCAGCTCTTTTTCGTAGTGTTCCAGCGCTCCCCGGTCGCCTGTTGTGAGCGCATCTGCGACGGTCGCGGCTGCGATCCGACCGCTTTCATAAGCGTAGGCAATTCCCTCGCCGTTGAACGGATTGATGCATGCCCCAGCATCTCCGACGAGCAGCGCGTCCTTAATCACCCGAGGACCCACGGATAACCCCATCGGCAGCCGCCCACCCGTGGGCTCGCCACAAGACGAGCTCTCCGAGAGGCCCCATCGGCGAGGCGCCTGGGCGATGAACTGTTCCAAGAGATGAGTAGTGTTCACTCCCTTGAACCGTCCCGAGGTGGACAGAAGCCCCGCGCCAACGTTGACGCGGCCGTCGCCCATCGGGAAGATCCAACCGTACCCGGGTACCACGGTTCCCGACTTGTCCCTGATGTCGAGATGGGACTCGATCCACGGGTCGTCATGACTGCTCGATCTGTAGTAGCCGCGCAGCGCCATGCCCATCGGCCAGCTCCGGTTGCGGGTCGTTCCAAGTGCTCGCCCGAAGCGGGAGTTGGCTCCATCGGCGACGACCACGTACCGTGCTCGGATCTCACCAACGGAACCACTCGCGGTGTCGGTGATCAAGGCTCCGGCGCATACAGGGCCCTGATCGTCACCGTGCTTGCTGCTACTTTCCGCGCGCACGTCCACTAGCAGCGGTTCATGGGCTTGCACGCCTTCGAGTACCAGCGCGCCAGCCTTTCGAGCGCGCTCAGCGACGAGGATGTCGAGATCCCTTCGCGCCACGACGAACCCGTGGGAAGGAAAGGTGGAGTGGGATGGCCAGGGTAGTTCGAGGGTATGACCAAAAGCGACTGCCCTCAGGCCCTCGTAGCGATGGTATCGCTCGATGTCGTTGCCGATGCCCATGTCGTAGAGCTGGCGAACTGAGCGCGGCGTGAGCCCATCGCCGCAGGTCTTTTCCCTCGGAAAACGTTTCTTCTCGACGACGACGACATCCCAGCCGGCCTCCGCTAGCCAGTACGCGGCGGATGCTCCGCCAGGGCCTGACCCGATGACCAGGACATCGTGGATGTCGTGATCAGTCCCGCGGGTGGTGCTTGATCTTGGCATGCAATTGGACTCTAGCGCTCACAGCCCCGCGGGACTGGGCTGGAGAAAATTCGAAAGTCATCGCACAGCGCGTAATCGCGAGCCACTTTCCGGGTCGTACATATCGAGACCCTTCCAACGAGGGCACTCGACAACAAGAGCAAAGGAACAGTTCTGGCGGGCGAAAACTGCCATGACAAGCAAATAAGAGGAGGAGACGATGTTCTCAGCACCAATCATGAAACTTCTGGGGATCAGCGGCCTGACGGTGGCCCTTGGCCTCGGCGGCACCGTGGGGGCCCTGGCCGCGAGCGGCGGGGGCTCGCCGAGCCAAGCGGTACAGACAGTCCGGGAGGCGAGATCGCAGTCTGGTCCCCATCTTGTGCCGTCGCTTGTGAGCCACCACCAACAGGGTGCGAACCCAGCCAACGCGAGCTGGCGCGGCCAGGTGACGTCGCAAACTGCGACCGCGGCCAGCAGAAACGAGCACGGGAACGAGCCACTGGTTTCGGGAGACCCGCACGAGACGTCCCCGACTTCGCCGGCGCACTCGACTAGCTCTGCTCGGATCACCGTCTCGCCTGCGAGCGGCCCCGCACAGACGGTCGTGGACGTCACTGGAACTGGCTTCAACCCGGTCGCAGAGGATGTCTGGCTCGTGTTTGGCTCAGGAAGCCCGCCATCGCGTGGCTCGAGCGTCTCAGTTAACTCAAGCGGAGATCTCAGCGGATCTATCACTGTCACAGCCTCCGACACGCTCGGCGCGAACACGGTGCTCGCCTATGAGATCTACCCTTGCAACACGCAGGTCTGCGAGATGGAGGCGACAGCGGCGTTCACGGTGACCCTGGCGGGACCGGTCCAGTACTCCTATACCGGAACGGTTGGGAACTGGAACCAAGTTCCCCTTTCCCATGTTGCGAACGTGACCGTCGAGGGGCTGTCCGATGCAACGTTGGTCGGCCAGATCACCAACTTCCAGACCACCAACCCGTACTACAGCTGCCTTGACGGCAGGACGCTGAACGTCTGGCGGGCACCGAAGGAGTTTCCTGGTGAGCTCGTGGTCCACAACGGGGACCAGGGACCCCAGTGCGTCTACGGCACCTGGACCTACGTTCCGTTTTACGCGGGAACCTGGCAAGGACGCTGGACCCAGCTTTCCCATGTTGCGAACGTGACCGTGGAGGGACTTTCTGATTCGCACCTAATTGGCCAGATAACCAACTTCCAGACCGACGACCCGTACTATGAGTGCTTGACCGGCACTTCGGGGAGCACCGGAGAGACCGTCAACGTCTGGGAGGCGCCGAAGGAGTTCCCCGGTGAGCTCGTGGTCCACAACGGGGACCAGGGACCCCAGTGCGTCTACGGCACCTGGACATTCAGGGTCTGACGCATCTCGCGGCGAATCCCGTCTTTCAGCCCGGGCGAGCCTCGGACAGTGAAGGCCTGGGAGCAGTGTGGGAGCTGCTCCCAGGCCTTCGCACTTTGGCGTGGAGCCGATGTGCCTTGAGGGTCACGGCCGTGGTAGAACCGATCTGATCATGGATAGCTACCTTCCGATCTTCGTGCTAATGGTGCTCGGCGTCGTGTTTGCGGGGGTATCGTTTGTCGCGTCATCGCTGCTCGCGCCTCAGAAGAGACCGACTGCGCAGAAGTCAGCGCCGTATGAGTGCGGGATCGTGCCTGACCGAGAGCCTCCGCAGCGTTTCTCGGTCAGATTTTACCTGGTGGCAATGATCTTCATCATCTTCGACATCGAGGTGGTGTTCTTGTACCCGTGGGCAGCCGTGCTGAACCAGCTCGGGACCTTTGGCCTTGTTGAGGTGCTCGCGTTTGGAGCTGCAGTGTTCATATCGTTCCTGTACCTTCTCGCGAACGGTGCTCTCGACTGGGGCCCCAGCAGGCGCATGATGGACTTGCTGGGTCGCAACACCCGAGAGTCGACCGTTCTTCGCCTGGGTCATCGCGCTGTTGGGCCATCTTCATCAAGGCCCGGGGACGGAGCGCCGGAGGAGGTGGCATGACTCGGGTGGAGGCAGGCAGATGGGCCTAGAGAGCCTTAACCACAATTTCTTCACGGGTCGCATCGAGGATCTGGTGCGTTGGGCCCGCAGGAACAGCGTGTGGCCTGCAACGTTCGGGCTCGCGTGTTGCGCGATCGAGATGATGTCAGTGGGCGCGTCCGACTTCGACATCAGCCGTTTCGGGATGGAGGTGTTCCGTGCATCTCCCCGGCAGGCAGACCTCATGATCGTCGCGGGCAGGGTCTCGCAGAAGATGGCTCCCGTGCTTCGACAGGTATATGACCAGATGATGGAGCCGAAGTGGGTAATTTCAATGGGAGTATGCGCCTCGACGGGAGGCATGTTCAACAATTACGCGATAGTCCAGGGTGTTGACCAGGTGGTACCGGTCGACGTCTACGCCCCGGGGTGCCCTCCTGGTCCGGAGTCCTTGCTGCACGCGATACTTACGCTGCACGAGAAGATCCGCTCGGCTCCTATTGCAAGGAGATCAAGCTCTGCCAACAGTAGCGGCGGACCCCAAGAGATGGGTATGGCCGAGCAGCCAGAACCACGCGACGGTTGGGTCCAGCCGCCAGATCCCGCGTCAGTTCAAGTGGGGACCCCTCGTTGAGCACTGATGTGGGGACCGAGCCGGCGATGTCGCAAGAGCCTTCGGCGCCGATGGTCCAAGACGTGACGGGAGCAGCGGTTCTTTATCCTTCGCGCTCGATCTACCTCGAGACGGTTGAGGGGTTGAAGCTGGATGGCCACGAGATGCTGAGCGATTTGTGCGCGGTTGATTACCAGGCCCACATGGACAGGGCTCTTCCGGCGGGAGTCTTGCCGGAGCGTTTCGAGGTGGCGGTGGTCCTCGTGTCAATGAGCCGGGCGACGAGGGCGCGCATTAGGGTCCAGGTGCCTGAGAGCGATCCCGTCCTGGATTCACTCTTTGGGCTCTACCCCGGGGTGGATGCTATGGAACGCGAGGCATTCGACCTCTTTGGGATCTGGTTCGATGGCCACCCTGACCTTACCCGTATTCTCATGCCTGAGGACTGGGAAGGTCACCCGCTGCGAAAGGACTACTCGATAGGGAGGGTGCCCGTGCAGTTCAAGTCGGCACCCGGCCCAAGGTGAGCGCAGACGAGAGCCGGCCCAGGTCGGGAGGCTATTGGCAGGATCGGCACGCCGCGGCTTCAATGGATGATCAACGATGAACGACGACTCAGATCACAGCCTCGACCCTTTGGCGCCGCGCGTGGACGAGACGTCGGAGGGGCTCCAAGAGCTCGAGCCGGTTCAAGAGACGCCAGCCGCGGAGCTCGCAGTTGAGATGGGTGGCAGTCTTCGCCTTCCTGAGGGCATAGAGCTCGATCGCAACGACTTTGACTTCGAGACCAGCGAAGACCAGACCATGATCATCAACATGGGTCCTCAGCATCCCTCGACCCACGGGGTCCTGCGCATAATGATGGAGCTCGAAGGCGAGACCGTCTTGCGTTCCAAGCCCGTTATGGGGTACCTACACACTGGCATGGAAAAGACAGCGGAAGAACTAACTTACGTTCAAGGGTGTACGAACGTCACGAGAATGGACTACCTGTCGCCACTCAGCAACGAGCTTGTCTTCTCGCTTGCGACCGAGGCATTGCTCGGCGTCGAGGTGCCTGAACGCGCTACATGGATCAGGATGCTGATGTGCGAGCTGAACCGCATCTCCTCGCACCTCATGTGGTTGGCCACGAACGGCATGGACTTGGGCGCGACGTCGATGATGATCTACGGCTTCAGGGAACGCGAGATGGTCCTTGCCTTCTTCGAGAAGACCACCGGCCTTAGGATGAACCACAATTACATACGTGTTGGTGGGGTAGCGGCCGACCTCCCGGACGGCTGGCAGGAGGATGTGGCCCTGATATGCGACACGATTCCGGGGCGCCTCTATGAGTATGACGAGCTACTGACTGGCCAGCCGATCTTTCGCGAGCGCACCGAAGGTGTCGGCGTGATCAGCGCAGAGGATGCCGTAGCTTTGTCTGCGACCGGTCCAATACTGAGAGCATCTGGTGTCGCGTGGGATCTCAGGCGCTCGATGCCGTACATGTTCTACGATGCTCTCGACTTTGACGTAATATCTCGCACGCAGGGCGACACGCTTGCCCGCTACGAGGTGAGGATCGACGAGATTCGAGAGTCGGTGAAGATCGTCCGCCAGATCCTGGAGAAGATGCCGTACGGGGACTACCGCGCCCAGGACAAGAAGGTTACTCCTCCCCCGAGGGCTCGTATCGACGAGTCGATGGAGGCGCTGATCCATCATTTCAAGATCTTCACAGAGGGTTTCAAGGTTCCCGCGGGCGAGGTGTACGTCGCGGTGGAATCCCCCCGTGGTGAGCTCGGCTGCTACATGGTCTCCGATGGCAGATCCAAGCCTTACAGGATGCATATACGCGGGCCGTCGTTCGTCAACCTCCAGAGCCTTCCGGCGATGATGCGGGGTGGTCTCATGGCAGACGCGGTCGCTATCATCTCGTCGGTGGATCCAGTCATGGGGGAGGTAGACCGCTAGTGGCGCCGACGACATCCGCTCGAGGGCCCGATGAGCACTCTCGCATGCCAGCCGGTTCTGGCTCGGTTCAGCACTTTGACTCCGAGACCCGCCGCAAGGCCGAGGAGCTGATTTCCGTGTACCCCGAGAAGCGCTCTGCGCTCTTGCCGCTGTGCCATCTGGCCCAGTCAGTGGACGGCTGGCTCTGCCCGGACGCTATGCGAGAGATAGCGGAGCTCGTGGGTGTCTTGCCGGCAGAGGTGCTTGGCACTGCGAGCTTTTACGACTTGCTCCACACCGAGAAAGTCGGCCACCACGTGGTCTCGGTTTGCACGAACATAGCGTGCCTCCTTCGTGGAGGCGAGGAGCTGCTTGCTCATGCAGAGAGCACTCTTGGAATTAGCCCGGGTTCTACGGACGCGGAGCATGCGTTTACCCTCGAAGAGGCTGAGTGCCTCGCTGCGTGCGACCGAGCCCCATGTGCTCAAGTGAATGGCCGGTTCTTCGGTCCGCTGGATCCAGGGACATTCGATGCTCTCATCGACGATCTCCGCAAGGGAGCCCTTGATGATGTAGTGCCTCCGCATGGCGTCATAAGCCGGGTTGCCAGAGACGTGGGTCTCGAAGCCTCCAGTGCCAATGAACGCGAAGGAGCCGGCAGTTCCGATATTGGCAGCGGTTCTGGAGGTAGAGGTTGACCATCACCGACGCTCCGAAGATCGTGTCATCGAGGTTCGGCTTTGGTGACTCCCACACCCTCGAGCGCTTCCTCGCGACAGGTGGCTACCAGGGTCTTCGAAAGGCGCTAACGATGACCCCGGAGCAGGTTGCCGCGGAGGTTGACCAAGCGAGCCTCCTCGGACGTGGCGGCGCTGGCTTCCCGGCTGGGCGCAAGTGGTCGATGCTGCGCAAGGCCCCGGTGCGTTATCTCGTGGTGAACGGTGACGAGAGCGAACCTGCGACGTTCAAGGATCATCACCTCATCGAGAGAGATCCCCACCAGCTGATAGAGGGCACCCTGATAGCCGCGTACGCAGTACAGGCCTCGCAGGCGTTCATTTATGTGCGCGGCGAGCTCGCACTCGGGTTGGAGCGCGTGCAGTCCGCTCTGAATGCTGCCTATTCCTATGGCGCAGTTGGTAGGGACATATTCGGGTCAGGTTTCTCGATCGACATCGTTGTCCATCCCGGAGCAGGTGCGTACATTTGCGGAGAGGAGACGGCACTCCTGGAGAGCCTGGAGGGTAAGCGGGGTTTCCCGAGGATCAAGCCCCCCTTCTTTCCGGCAGCTATCGGTCTTTATGGTGAGCCGACGGTGGTGAACAACGTAGAGACGATGTCGAACCTGCCGTGGATCATTATGAACAGCGGAGCAGCTTTTGCTGCACTCGGGGAGGGTGCTTCTACCGGGACCCGGCTGTTCGCACTCTCGGGACATGTGAGGAACCCCGGCGTGTTCGAGGTCGAGATGGCGAAGACGACCTTTAGAGACCTCATCTACGCTCCTGTCTATGGTGGTGGCATACGCCCTGGCAGTGACCTTAAGGCGTTCATACCGGGCGGGGTGTCCGCACCCTGGTTCGGTCCAGAGCACATTGATATGTCGCTCAGCCAAGAGGAGGTAGCCAAGGCGGGGTCGATGCTGGGTTCGGGTTCGGTCGTGGTGATGAGCGATCAGGCCTGCGCGGTTCGCGCAGCCTGGAGGATTACGAAGTTCTTCTACAGAGAGTCCTGCGGCCAGTGCACGCCGTGCAGGGAAGGAAGCGGTTGGCTGGAGAAGATAATGCACCGCATCGAGCTGGGTGCTGGGCGCGACGAGGATCTCGAGTTGCTGCTCGACGTCTGTGACAATATTTCCCCCGGGGTGACGTGGCCTCCAGCGCAGACGACGATCTGCGTACTTGGACCGTCAATCCCGTCTTCGATCTCCTCTGCTGTGAGGATGTTCAAGGATGAGTTCCTGGTCCATGTGAAGGAAGGCGGCTGCCCGTATGCCTGACGCGGTTTCCGTTTCCCCAAGCGCTCAAGGCGCCGAAGTCGACACTCGCGTGACCTTTGTCCTCGATGGGGTTGAGACCAAGGCACGTCCCGGTGAGACGATCATTGCTGCAGCGGAACGCTCCGGTGTCTACATCCCGAGGTTCTGCTATCACCCGCGTATGAAACCGGTGGGGGTATGTAGGATGTGCCTGGTGGAGGTGAAAGGCCCTCGCGGCTTTTCGCTCCAGCCGGCCTGCTTCGTGCCCGTGTCGGACGGCCAAGAGGTCCGGACGACGTCTGAGGCGGTCTTGAAGGCCCAAGAGGGCGTGCTGGAGTACCTCCTCGTGAACCACCCCCTGGACTGTCCGGTATGCGATAAAGGCGGGGAGTGTCCGCTGCAGGATCAAACCCTTGCCCACGGGCCAGGCGAGAGCAGGTTTGTCGAGGAGAAGCGCCATTTCGACAAGCCAATTGCAATCTCTCCCCTTGTCCTTCTTGATCGGGAGCGCTGCATTCAGTGCTCTCGCTGCACTCGATTCGCGAGCGAGGTTGCCGGTGAGGCGATGATCGACTTCATGGGTCGCGGGGATCGCATCGAGGTCAATACCTTCCCCGGTGAGAGCTTCAGCTCCTACTTCAGCGGGAACACCGTGCAGATCTGCCCAGTCGGGGCTCTCACTGCGTCGCCCTACAGGTTCACGGCCCGTCCGTGGGACCTGGACCAGGTAGAGAGCACCTGCACCTCATGTGCTCTGGGGTGCCGGATTGTGGTCCAGTCCTCCTGGAACAGGGTTACGCGTCGGCTTGGATTGGACTCCGATCCGGTCAACCACTCTTTCCTGTGCGACAAGGGTCGTTTTGATTTCGAGGCGATCTCGTGCGATCAGCGTCTTTCGGCTCCGTTGTTGAGATCTACTCCGGGTGGAGACCTGGTCGAGGTGTCGTGGTCGGAAGCACTTCAGGCTGCGGCGGCTGGCCTGAAGCGAGCGCTGGAGAGCAAGGGTCCTGACGGCGTCGGGTTTCTCGGTGGTGCGCGCCTCGCCAACGAGGATGCTTATGCCTGGGCGAAGCTTGCCAAGTCGGTAATCGGGACAGATTCGGTGGATGCCCAGCTCGCAGATGGGTTGCCCGCAGAGGCAGTTCTCGGCCTTCCCAGGGCCACGATCGACGAGATGTGCTCCGCGAAGCTGGTCGTTCTGATCAATGCAAACCTGCGCGACGAGCTTCCGGTTCTATTCTTGCGCCTTCGCACTGCTGTGCTTGGCGGTGGGCCGCTGATCGTGGAGCTTGCGCCGGAGCCCACAGCACTCAGCCCGCTTGCTGAGGTGTCGATCGCGTGTGCCCCTGGGGAGATCTCCTCAATTGCGGGGATGGTCTTTTCGGGTCCGCTTGACCAGAGCGATCGGGGGTCCCACTCGAGCGTTCCTGTGCACCCGGGGAAGTCCACAGGAGCTGCGGTAGGTTCGCGTGCTCACCTTGGGACATCGTTTGGAACACTCCGCGGGAAGCGCGTGGATCTCGATCACGCGCTCGCAGTGGCCCAGGATCTGCTTAGCCAGGGGATAGGGGATGCCACAGCGGTGAGCAACAGCGGCGAGGGCGTAGTCGTCGTTGTCGGCCGGGGGTCCCTTGCAGAGTCGGAGTATTTGACGCTGGAAGCGTTGGAGCTCGCGCTCAAGGCACTTCCCAAGGCTCGGGTGATCCCGGCACTGAGGCGGGCGAATGTCATGGGGGCCCTTGACATGGGTCTTGCTCCTGGAATCCTGCCCGGAAGGGTGACTCTCGATGATGGCAGAGCATGGTTCCTCAAAGCATGGGGCGCACTGCCAGCGGAAAAGGGGCGGGATGCGAGGGCGATGATGCTCGCTGGGGCCAGCTCCGAGATGGCAGCTATGGTGCTGCTGGGAGCGGATCCTCGTCATGACTTCCCAGACACACACCTGGCGCGCCAGGCTATGGACCACGTGGGGTACGTGGTCGCGGTGGACTCCTTTCTTTCCAGCTCTGCCCGGGCAGCTGACGTCGTGCTGCCAGCGGCGATGTCACCTGAGCGTCCCGGCACGACGACCAATATCGAAGGCCGCGTTTCGCGCCTCGGGCACAAGCTCGTCCCGCCAGGTGTTGCCTGGCCTGATTGGATGATCGCTTCCGAGCTTGCGAAGCGGCTGGGCTTTGATCTCGGTTTTTCTAGTCTCACGGGCATATCGGAGGAGATCGAGCAGTTGGCGTCCTCACACGCCGGCCTTTCCTTGCGGGTCTTGGAGTCGCACCTTGCAAGGGATGGGGTGGTGGTTCCCCTGCCAGCCAGCATCGTGAAGATAGCCTCGCGCCCAGCGTCTAGTTCGCGAGCAGATGACGGATCTGGTCCTCGCCTGCTCGATCCCATGGCAATACCCGGCGTTGACTCCGTCGAGCGCCAGGGGCCGCTTCCCTGGTTGGGCAGCACGGAGCGGCTTGGAGCAGAGAGCGACGACGCCTTGCGGGAAAACGAGATCGGGGCCGCAGGAGTGCCAGAGCGACACGTCGTGCGCCCTCAGCCAATGTCGGGACTCCCTGCATTCGATCACATTCGCGTTCCTGCACCTGACAGCTACTCGCTGCGTCTGATTTCGATGCGGCGCCTTTACGACTCAGGAACGCTTGTGCAGATGAGCGCATCTCTATCGTCACTGCAGCCTGCTCATGTTGCGAAGGTCAACCCTCACGATCTGGAGCGTATGGGCGTCTCGAGCGGAGCAAGCATGGTGCTACGCGCTGCTCACGCTCGCGAGACGATCGACGTCGTAGCGGATGAGGGAGTTCCTCGCGGAGCGGTGTCGATCGATTTCAACGTTGCGGGAGGCGTAGCGTCGAGCCTGGTGGACATCTCCTCCCCGGTGGTTGAGATCCGCCTCGAGACCCTGGATCTGCAGAAGTGACTCCGGTGTTTGCGTCTACGGGCTCGCTCTTTTCCCACGGGGTCGATCTCGCTGTGATCGTGATCGTCCTTGTGAAGGTGCTTGTCGCCTTTGTCGCGTTGCTGGTCTCGGTGATGATGATGGTCTGGTTCGAGCGTAAGGTCATCGCGGACATGCAGAACCGGATCGGTCCCAACAGGGCTGGTCCTTGGGGACTACTGCAGACATTGGCCGACGGGATCAAGCTGTTCTTCAAGGAGGACCTCCTGCCGGCCCAGGCGGACAGGCGAATCTTCAGGCTCGCGCCGTACCTCGCAATCGTGCCCGCCTTCTTGTCGTTCGCGATCGTGCCTGTGGGAGGAGTGGTGCACATCGCTGGCCACGCGGTCTCGTTGCAGGTTGCCAACCCGCCAATGGGAATCCTGTTCCTTCTTGCTATGTCGTCCGTCTCCGTTTACGGGGTCATGCTCGCTGGATGGTCTTCTGGTTCGAAGTACCCGTTACTTGGCTCCGTGCGGGCATCGGCGCAGATGATCTCCTATGAGGCAGCGCTTGGTATGTCAGTGGCTGCTGTCGTGCTGATGACCGCCTGGTCCTCCGGTGCTCAGGTGTTGAACCCACTCACGACGAGAGCGATCGTTGACTCGCAGGCTCCTGCGGCCTACATGTGGAACATAATCCGGACCGGGTTCATCCCCTTTGTGATATTTCTGGTAGCGATCACCGCCGAGATGAACAGGCCACCGTTCGACCTTGTCGAGGCGGAGCAGGAGCTCGTCGGCGGCTTCAACACCGAGTACTCCTCCCTTCGCTTCGCTATGTTCTACATGGCGGAGTACATGAACACGATTACCATGTCTGCGATCGTGGTCACGCTCTTCCTCGGTGGCCCCGACGGGCCTGGATTCCACTTCCTGCCTTGGTTATGGCCGATCCTTTGGTTCCTTGGCAAGACCATAGCGTTCCTGTTCGTCTACGTCTGGCTTCGGGCAAGCTTGCCGAGGCTGCGCTACGACCAGTTGATGGATGTGGGATGGAAGGTTCTAATCCCACTCTCGCTCGGCTGGATACTGGTGCTGGCGGGTGTTCTCACGGACCGCTACTGGTTCCTCGCCCTAGTCGCTGGTGGCGCTGTCCTTGCTATGGCGATGCATAGGTCGATAACTATCGGACACGAACGTGCACATATCCCGCCGGCTCTAGCGCCGCGCCCGCTCTCTGCGCCGCGGGGCCCCGGGGGATTGCCAGTAGCACGACGCGCTTCGAGTTCACGAGCATCGAAGCCCTCGGGAGCAGGTGGCTGACCGGTGGGCTTTCTCGATTTCTTCCGCGGGTTCAAGGTCACCTTTGAACAGATCACGAGGCCGCGTGTTACGCGCGAGTACCCTGGGGCCAAGCGGCCCAAGCCGCTGCGGTTCCACGGCCGCCATGTGCTGAATCGCTACGAAGACGGCATGGAGAAGTGCATTGGATGCGAGCTCTGTGCTGGTGCATGCCCTGCAGACTGCATCTACGTTCGTGGTGCTGACAACCCTGCGGACCATCCGGTCTCGCCTGGCGAGCGTTACGGTTACGTCTACGAGATCAACTTCCTGCGCTGTATCCACTGTGATCTGTGCGTGGAGGCCTGCCCGACCGAGGCGATCACGGAGTCAAAGCTCTTTGAGCTGTCTTTCACTAATCGCTATGACGCTATTTACAAGAAAGAGGACCTCATCGTCGGCGACGATGGCAAGCCGAAGGCGCATCCGTGGGAGGACTGGCGAGAAGGAGACGATGAGCACACTTCTGCCTGGATGCGTGCAACCTCGCCTGCGGGTTCTGCTGCGTATGAGGGTGTCGTCCAGTGGTCCGCAGAGCTCGGGTACGGCGTGCGAGCTAGTGAGGCAGGCCAGAGCGGTCGCGGCGACGATGCACTTACTGGGAACCTCCCGCTCTCTGAGACGCTGTCGACCCACCTTCCCCGGCGTGCTCGTTCCCACACTGCCGACGGGCCTGGCGCCCGGGCGAGCGCGGCCACAATAGCCAGCGCGACCGCCGGAGTCGTGGAGGAGGAATCGGACAACCCAGGTGGCCTTGATGGCGATGCCTCGGGGAAGCGTTGAGCATGGGCGCTGTCACATTGGCGAGCTTTCAAGGGTTGAACGGCGTGCACTTGCTTGCCACCACGCTTCCTGACGCTCTGGTGTTCGCAGTTGCCGCTGTAATGGTGCTTGCCGGGGCGATCGGTGTGGTCGTGTCGCGCAATCCGGTTCACTCGGCTCTAATGCTTGTTCTCACCCTTTTTGGCGTTGCGGTGGAGTTCGTAGCTCAGGATGCGCAGTTCTTGGCGGCGGTGCAGGTAATCGTCTACGCGGGGGCGATTGTCGTACTGTTCTTGTTCGTAATCACCCTGCTCGGCGTCGACAACCCCGAGAACTTGAAGGAGGAGCCACTCCGCTTCCAGCGACCGCTTGCGTTGGCGCTTGCCGGGGCTGGCGCAACGGGGATGCTCTTGCTTGGCTGGGGCGCGAAGTGGACGACTGGGGCGCAATCAGTGGTCGGACAGGCTCGTGGTCATGGGCCGAACGTGAGTGTACTCGGCAGGGTTGTCTTCACTACTTACTTGCTGCCGTTTGAGGCGACCTCGCTGCTACTGGTCATAGCGGTGGTTGGTGCGGTCATGCTGGTGAGGCATCGCGGGGATGCTGGTGCTGACAGGAGCGTGCGTGAATCAGCTCCGGCTTTAGAGGAAAGTCCGGGAGTTGTGCAACAGGATCCGCAGCGCGAGACGGATGAGTCCGATCAAGTCCCCGCGGGAGGCCCACGTGCAACGGATCAGGCGCAGCGCAAGAATGCACAGACGAACGGAGGTGAGCCGGCTTCGTGAGCGTTGACGGTGGATGGTATTTGACGCTGGCGGCGGTGCTCTTTGTGATCGGCGCCTTCGGGTTGCTGGTGCGTCGAAATGTGCTCGTGATGTTCATGTGTGTCGAGCTGATGCTGAACGCAGCGAACCTAACATTTGTGACCTTCTCGCGCATGCTGAATGACATCGGCGGCCAGGCCGCGGTGTTCTTCGTCCTTGTGGTTGCAGCAGCAGAGGTGGTAGTGGGGCTCGGGATCATTGTGGCAGTTCATCGCCACCGTCCATCTGCTACCGCAGACGATCTCCACGTGCTGGAGCACTGAGCGCGATGCTTCACGCAGCTTTCCTCATGATACTCCTACCGCTGGCTGGCTCCTGTGTCTTGGCAGCGGTTGGTCGAAAGCTCGGCAACCCGCGTGCCGGTTGGCTTGCAACAGCGATGGTTGCCGCCTCGTTTGTCCTATCGGTAGCGGTGTTTTCCAGCCTGGCAGGGCGCGCGAGCAACCAGCGCTCCTTTACACAGGTGCTGTTTACGTGGATTCCGGTTGGTGACCTCCATGTGAGGATCGGTCTTCTGATCGATCCGTTGTCGATGACGATGGCGTTGTTCGTAACCGGGGTGAGTGCTCTGATCCACCTTTACTCGATCGGTTATATGTCCCATGACGAGCAGTTTCCAAAGTTCTTCACTTATTTGAACCTCTTCGTTGCTTCGATGCTGGTGCTCGTCCTCGCGGATAACTTTCTATTCAGCTTCTTAGGTTGGGAGGGCGTCGGCCTCTGTTCATACCTGCTGGTGGCCTTCTGGTTCGATCGTGATAGCGCTGCAAGTGCGGGGAAGAAGGCGTTCATCGTCAATCGGATCGGCGACTTCGGCTTCCTGCTTGCGATGCTGCTCATCTTCACGAAGCTGGGCACCCTCAACTACCACGGCGTGTTTGCCCACCTTGGCCAGCTGTCGCATGGGACGATCACCGCGATTGTCTTGCTGCTGTTCCTTGGAGCGGCTGGCAAGTCTGCCCAGCTGCCGTTGTTCACGTGGTTGCCTGATGCCATGGAGGGCCCGACCCCTGTGTCGGCTCTCATTCACGCGGCAACGATGGTCACTGCAGGGGTCTACCTGATGGTGCGCGTTAGCCCGATGCTCCATCTTGCCCAGGGCGCATCTCTGGTGGTGGCTGCTGTTGGTGTTGCCACCGCCTTTGTTGCGGCGAGTATCGCCTGCGCCCAGGACGACGTGAAGAAGGTTCTTGCTTACTCCACGGTCTCGCAGCTTGGCTACATGTTCCTAGCGGTCGGTACCGGAGCGTACGTCGCTGCGATCTTCTTGATGATCTGCCACGCTTTTTACAAGGGACTGCTGTTCCTCGGAGCTGGGTCGCTTATTCACGGTCTCCATGATGAGCAGGATCTCAAGCTGATGGGCGGGTTGCGCAAGATGATGCCGCTCACCTTCGTCACGTTTGGTGTCGCATGGCTCGCGATCGCTGGAGTTCCTCCATTCGCTGCGTTCTGGTCAAAGGGAGATGTTCTGGTCAGTGCGTTTTCCTATAGCCCCTTCCTGTACGCTGTTGGAGCGCTGACAGCGGTACTGACCGCGTACTACATGGGTAGGGAGTTCTTTCTCGCCTTCTACGGCCCGGAAAGGTGGCGCAAGAGCTTTGCGGCCCGCTCGGGAGAGCCGCACGATCCCTCGTGGGTCATGAAGCTGCCGCTGGTGGTACTTGCGGTAGCGTCAGCGTTTGCGGGTCTGATCAACCTACCGTTCCATCCTGCCTGGGACTTCCTTGCCACCTGGCTCGCACCGGTGGTCGGCAGTGTGCTCGTGCATGCAAATGTGGGGACTGCGGGTCGCTGGGAGCTCGCGATCGGTGACGCGGTCCTCGCGTTCGCTGGGGTGGGAGTTGCATGGAAGCTGTGGAGCAAGCGTTGGGACCGCCCAGAGCTGGAGCCCGCGGTATTGCGGGCTGGCTGGGGGATCGATGCGATGTACGACACGCTGGTGGCAAAAACCGGGACCGCTCTGTCGCTCTTTGCTGCTACGACCATTGACACCTCACTCATAGATGCAGCGGTGAACGGCGTCGCAAGTGCCGTTCGGTCGACCGGCGAGAGCGTGCGCAGGCTCCAGACAGGCTTTGTGCGCTCCTACGCGTTGGGTGTGATGCTGGGGCTTGTCCTACTGCTGGTTTGGATGCTGACTAGGGCGGTTTCGTGATGCAGGGCTTTCCTTATCTAAGCGTCATCGTCGTAGCGCCCGTGATCGCTGCAGTGATCGTTGTCCTCCTGCCGAAGTCGATGACCAAGTGGTCAGGGGCGTTTGGTCTGGTGGTATCACTTGGCGTCGCTGGTGTTGCTGCTGCGATGGCGGTGGCGTTCTCGAGTGGGGTTGCAGGTTATCAGATGGTCTCACGCCATCCGTGGATCCAGGGGCTTGGCATCTCGTGGGATCTCGGCGTGGACGGGATATCGCTGTTCCTCGTCCTCCTCGTAGCATTGCTTTTCCCTATAGTCTTTTTCGGGACCGGCAAGAAGCGCGCTGGGGACAAGGGCTTCGTGGCCTGGCTGCTCGTGCTCGAGACGGCCTGCATGGGAAGCTTCCTCTCGCTCGATGTGATGCTGTTTTTCCTCTTCTTCGAGCTCACCTTGGTACCGATTTACTTCATCATCGGTGGATGGGGGCACGAGAAGAGGGCTTATGCGGCAATCAAGTTCTTCGTGTACACCTTCCTCGGTTCGGCTTTCCTGCTGGTGGGGATATTGACCGTTGCGGTTATTCACGAACATGAGACCGGCGTGCTGACCTTTCAGCTGAGCGCATTGTCGCATACCCACCTGTCGTCTACCACCGGCATCCTCTTGTTCCTCGCCTTTACCGCTGCGTTCGCGGTGAAGGCCCCGTTATTCCCGTTTCACACATGGTCCCCCGATGCCTACAGCCAGGCACCGATCGGGGGTTCGGTAGTGCTTGCTGCGGTCATGGCCAAGCTCGGCACCTATGGGATCATCCGCTTCGATCTGAACCTGTTTCCGAGAGCATCTGTCACCATGGCTCCGCTGCTACTGACACTCGGCGTCATAGGGATTATCTACGGAGCGATAGTTGCTGCTTCCCAAAAGGATCTGAAACGGCTGGTCGCCTACTCATCCCTTGCCCATCTCGGCTTCATCGTTCTCGGAGCGTTCGCGCTCACGACCCAGGGTCTCTCCGGCAGCGTTATCGAGATGCTGAACCACGGCATCTACACGGCTGCGCTCTTTCTCTTGATCGGGATGATCTACCAACGGACCAAGACCTGGCAGATCCCCCGGTTGAGAGGCCTGCAGAAGCCGGCCCCGGTGCTCGCTGCGGTGTTCACGGTGGTGATGCTCGCATCGATTGGCCTTCCGGGTCTCAATGGCTTCGTGGGGGAGTTTCTTGTTCTCGTCGGAACATTCGCCACCAGACGTTGGTGGGCAGTGGTGGCTGCTATCGGAGTTATCCTCTCCGCGGTTTACATGCTCTGGGCCTACCAGCGCGTGTTTCACGGCAGGCCGGATGTCGAGGGAGCCAAGATGAGGGAGATGAGCTGGAGGGATGGAGTGATGATGGCTCCACTGGTTGCGTTGATTGTTGTTCTCGGCATCTACCCAGGGCCGGTTCTCAATCGGATCACCCCTGCGGTTGAAAAGCTCGTCCATCACGTGAAGCAAGTGGAGACTACGCATGTCCAGGCTGTTCACGCCGCTGGCGTCGCATCGTCCCATGTGCCCCAAGCCCGTGTTCTGCACTCCCCAACTGGAACTGGTAGCCACCACAGGCGATCGGTTGGGAACGGATCTCGGAGGCCGTCGTGACACCGCAGCTCTCGATTCCTCACGTCTCCTACCTCGCGATCCTGCCTGAGCTGTTTATGATCGCGGGAGCGCTCGTGCTCGTGCTTGCAGCGTCACTCCTTCGTCGCCGCCCTAGCGCAACTTTCAACACAGCGGTGGCAGTGGTTGTGTCTGGCGGAGCCCTGGTCGCGTCCGTGTTCCTTTGGTACAACGTCGCGGATCATGGCTCACGCACGACCATGGCCGGCTCGATCGCGGTCGATGGGTTCAGCGCCTTCTTCCTGGTGCTTCTCAGCTCCGCGGCGCTATTGTCTGCGCTGGTTGCAGACGGTTACCTGCGTGCGGAACGGATTCGGGGTCCTGAGTACCACGTGCTTGCGATGCTGGCTGTATCGGGGGCGATGCTCATGGCGAGCGCCACAGACCTCATTGCGATCTTTCTTGGGCTTGAGGTGCTCTCGATCGCGCTCTACGTGCTGACCGGACTGGACGTGCGACGTGGCGAGTCTCGCGAGGCCGCGATGAAGTACTTCGTGCTCGGCGCGTTCTCGTCCGCAGTGTTCCTGTATGGCATAGCACTTGTCTATGGCGCAACCGGCTCGACGAACCTCGCCGAGATAGCGAAGTTCCTGACCGAGAATGCTCTCGTCTCCAATGGCGTGCTTCTTGCGGGGACAGCGCTCGTAATAGTGGGGTTTGCATTCAAGATCGCGGCGGTTCCGTTCCACATGTGGACGCCTGACGTCTACCAGGGGGCACCGACGCCGGTTACAGCATTTATGGCCGCGGTCGCCAAGGCAGGCGGCTTCGCAGCACTTCTCAGGGTGTTTTATTCGTCCCTATTCACCCTGCGCGCGGACTGGCAACCGATCATTTGGGCTCTTGCGGCAGCGAGCATGGTGCTAGGCGCGATCATGGCCGTGGTTCAGCGCGATGTGAAGCGCATGCTTGCTTATTCGTCGATTAATCACGCTGGCCTCATCCTGCTCGGCTTGGAGGCCGCTACCGCCAAGGGGATGTCTGGATCGCTGTATTACCTTTTCGCATACGCACTTCTCGTTATCGCGAGCTTTGCCGTGGTGAATGTGGTGGGCGGTACGAAGGGCAACGACCTCGAGCGTTACCGGGGGCTTGCGTCGCGCCAGCCGGTGCTTGCGGGGGCATTTGCTCTGTTGTTGCTTGCGCAGGCGGGAGTACCCTTCACGGCGGGATTTTTGGCGAAGTTCTACGTGATCTCGGCGGTGATTGCCAGCGGCTCATACGCGCTTGCAGTGGTTGCGATGGTCTCGGTGGTGATAGCAGCGTTCTTCTACCTGCGGGTGGTGCTCGTTATGTTCACGCCGGGGACCGAGACCGCAGGCGTTGGCGCGGGTGCGGCAACGGCCAGTGTTGGTGGGGGGCCGAGCGATGTTGAGGGGCATGGAGCGCTTACAACAGAAAGCGACATGAGCGGTATCACAGCGGGCCGCGTGGAGGCCGCTGGTGCGGGTGCTGTAGCAGTTCTTGCCGATGGCTTAGGGGACAGCGAACCCGTTGGAGAGGATGTCGTGAGTGTGCCGATTCCAACTGCGTTCGTGATTGCAGCATCGGTCGGATTCACGGTCTTTTTTGGGATCATTGCATCACCCCTGGTCAATTTCGCACACGCTGCAACCTTGCTGTTCTGAGAGCCAAAGCCTCCGCGCATGGGCCAGTGAGGATTGAGGTTGTTGGTTTGCTTGGCCTGCCGGAGGACGGAACTGCTGGTTGCCTCCGCCAAAGCGGAAGTGAGCCCGGTTTAACGAAACGAGCAGCTCACCGGAGAACCGGGAGCTGCTCGGGACTGGCTCGTGTTTGAGCCCTGTGGTCCTATGGTTGTTGTCAGGCAGGCTTGACTGAGCTGGCCTGCTTTCCCTTGCGACCCTGGGTGACTTCGAACTCAACGCGCTGGCCCTCAGCCAGGTCACGGTAGCCTGATGTCTGGATCTCGGACTGGTGGACGAAGAGGTCTTCGCCACCCTCATCCGGGGTTATGAAACCAAATCCCTTGGTGGCGTTGAACCACTTGACCGTCCCCACTGGCATAACTTTACTGCTCCTTGACTCCACGCACATATTTTACCTTGCTGGAGTCCGCTCTGGAATCCTGCGACAGGGCCGGTTCAGCGTGGTTCATGACCGGACACCGCCTTACACCATAGTCGCTTTGCAGCCATCATGGTGAAAGTGGGCAAAATCCAGAAGGTTAACCACAGCGCATCACGCCTACGTATACCAGCTGGCCTGGGAAAGATGCACTCCGGGCGAAGCCTGGGCAGGCAGAATTTGCGCAAGACATCGACCCCGATGAACGGTCATGGTGCTCACCTTGGGACATCATATCTCTTGCAGACGGCCCGGTAGCCCCCCGTCCGTAAGGTATCCGAGAGAGAGGTGAAGGACTGTAAGCAACATCTGCCACAGGGTCGATGAGACGTGCTGCAGCCTGTCGTGGTGATGTTGCCAGGGGGTTG
>JAJZXF010000031.1 GCA_021802485.1 Actinomycetes bacterium
GTGTTCGGCTTCCTCGCCCGCCTCCTCGGCGAGCGCTCGGCGGCCGAGGAGATCCCCCATGACGCCTTCGTCACCGCTGACGATCTGGTGGGACCGTCACCCGTGCTGCCCAGCGCTACTCCTCGTCACGACCTCAGAGGCCCGGGGGAACCGTTTCCTCGCGGCCACAGAGAAGGACCGTCCCCGCCCCTCCCCCAACGAGGACGAGCACCCCGCCCATTACGACGAGCTGGTGGCAGCGTGCGTGGCCGTCGCTTCGTCTGAGGCGGCCGTCGCTACGCCGGTGTGGCGCGCAGCGGTCGGAGACGCCCCGCTCACCTTGTCCCAGCTGCTCACGCCCGAGGTGCGCGAGTACCGCCGGATGGTCGCCCGGGTGCAGGCCGCCTGGCAGCAAGAAGACGACCGGCGCCGCTGAGTCGCCGCCCGGGGCCTCACCCGGGACGCGGCAGCCCTCGTCGCCGCTTTGGGTGACGAGGATACCGGCACCGCCGTGCGCTACGTGCTCGACAGCGTGGTCGCTTGCGAACGATGGGCCGACGAGCACCCCGACCTGGCGGACGCCACCGTCGCCTGGTGGGCCGAGGCGCTCTTCCGGTGCCACCCCGGTCCCGCCGGCGTCTCTTGCCGCCGCCTGGCGCGCCCTCTACTGCCAATACTGGCTCGCCCTGGCCGACGTGCTCGTCGCCCAGCCTGAGGCGATCCGCCTGTCAGACCCGCGTCTGCGGCGAGCGGCAGCGGCGCTTGCGGCCGGACGCCTCGTCGCCGACTACACCTTCGAACCGACCTCGCCGACCGACGGGCAATCCATCGCCGCAGGCGCCATGGCCCACCACGACTACTTCCCCCTCTCTCCCGTCGTTTACTGGTGGAGGTGATCGCGCTACTCGCGAAACAGGACATCTGCCCCATGCTTGAGACAGCGCTGCGAGGTCAGACTGAGGACCAGCGTCACCCCGGCACCCGTCGAGCCACTCAGCGGCAGCGGCGACTGACGCAGTCCGATGTCATCCAACTTGCCCAGGATTACATGGCCGGTTCAACTGTGAACCAACTGGCCAATAAGTACAACGTCCATCGGACGACAGTCCTCGCCCACCTTGAACAACAGCACGTCAGCCGTAGGAGGATAACTCGGCGTCTGACAGATGCTGACGTCCAAGATGCGGCTCGCATCTATGAGGCCGGCAACTCGCTCAAGACGACAGCTCGCCGATTTCAGGTCGATGCAGAAACCCTACGCCGAGAGTTCGCGAGAGCCGGGATACAGACGCGTCCCCGTCGAGGATGGATGAATCCCTCTCAAGCCCGTCAATCACCTCCTACGACAGTGTCATGACCCTACCGGCTCTTCGCCCGCAGTGATCGGGGCAGGAATGCATCAATCTCATCGTCGGTAAATGTCATGTCTTCATTTACCTTCAGGGCTGTCTGAGCTCGCCTGTAAGACCGGGGAGATGTGTCCGGCGCTTGCTCATAGAGCGAACCGGCCTCATTCATGAGCTCGTCGCGCCGCCTCACAACCTCGTCGTGCGACAAGCCCCCCTGCATGTCAGCCAGAAGATTTATGTACTTTTCTCGAACAAACCAGAGCTTCTTCGCCGCGGTCCTATGCCGCTCAACATCGCCAGCTGGATCAAAGCTCAACTGGAATATCCCAAATGCTAACGTAGCGGCCGCGAAGGCAGCACTAGTGTAGAGCAGTGCTCGCTGATTAGTGATTATCGTCGAGAGAATACTCCCGCCCGTTGCAGTCGTAAGCAAGATGTTCACCCACTTCGTCGCTGCTACATAAGAGGAAGCGATCTCCCTCGCTTTCTCGTGAGTTTTATGAGTATAGACACAACGACCGAAGCTCTCTCGGATAGCGGCAAGATTCGGGTCGCTTGAGCTGCTGTCAGAACTCATATTGACTACCAAATATTTTACGCCACTCTACCGCCGCATTGTAATCTTGCTTGTCCGCCTCATATTGGCAGGCCTTCACGGCACGACCGTAAGCTGTTTCTGCGCGACTAAGCCAGTCGCTGCCGTACTGGCAACGCTGTTGCGCGCCTGGAACAACGCAATAGTTACCTGCATTCTTAATAAGCTCGCTGAAGAAGTCCCTAGCCATCCAGTCGTAGTACACAAAGCCCTTGTCGGCATTGCTCCAAGACTTGAGGAAGTTAATACTGCGCAGCTCTAGCGTCAGAGACTTGATCGGAACGTTGCACTCCGCCTGCCATGCCTTGAGCATCTTGATCAAGTTCCGAACGTTACCGTTGTACTGTCTGTCTGCACCATCGACATTCGAGATCTCCGCCGCGTGATCTGCAATCTTCCAGCTTCCCCCGCTATGCGTGTCAGCGATGGTGTACTTACCCGCCTTGTTGATCCACGCCGGTAACACTTCAACCGAGTGGCCGTCGCTGAACGGGACTACAACGACTTGTCCATCCCCCCGAATCTTTTCTGTCGTCGAGTACCGCTCCTGGATCACCGCTCGTACATCTTGAAGCATCTGTGATTGACCATTGCCGACGTAGCCGTCGTATCGCCAGTATTCTGCATTCGGCATAATAAAGAGAAGGTCTACGTCACGCGGCGGACGGACCGCGGTGCCCTTACCATATGATCCAATTAGACGTCGCGTGGATCCGTCGAAAGCCGTTCCATAGTAGTGACTGTGAAGCTTTCGAGCGACCCCGTCATACTTCGTCTGCGCGTCGGTCAGATTGGAACTCGTCAGGTTCAGATTTCCCAAGAACTTTTCAAACCGGCTACTTGTGCCCATCAGCCGACCTCCGACCGGCGGCGACTCCGATATCCTCCGTCGATGGGACCCACTGCTCATGACCGAGCGGTGCCTGATTAAGCCGGTCTCTGCGCTCCCTCCAGTCCGGCATGTGCTTATCCATCAATTTCGAGAAGCGCTCGCCGTGACCCCGCTCTAGGAGGTGCGTCATCTCGTGGACAGCGAGGTACTCCAGGCAGTCCGGATGCTTCTTGGCCAGCTCAACGTTGAACCAGATGTGGCCGGACTCCCGGTTGCACGAACCCCACTTGGTCTTCATTCGGCGGATGGTCCACTTGGGGACCGTGACTCCGATCTTGGGTTCCCACCGCTTGATCACGTCCGGGACGGACTGTCTGAGCTGGGCGCGGTACCAACGGTCCAGCAGCGCACGCCGGTGATCAGCATCAGTACCCTCGGGGACGTAGAGCAGGAGACGCTCGCCGTCAACTTCGACGTGCGCTCTTCCATGGCGCTCGATGACCTTCAGCCGGTACCGAGAGCCCCAGATGTAGTGGGATTCGCCGGTCACCATCTCACGTAGCGACTGGCGCCGGGCCGACCTCAGCTGCTGCTGGTGCTTCTTGATCCATGGGAGACGGTGTACCACTGCGAGGCGCACCTGATCATCGTCGAGCTGCTGGGGGGCGGCGACCCGTACCCGACCCATGGGCGGATAGACGCCGATGTGGAGGTTCTTGATGTCCTTGTAGACGACGTCGACGTCAATGCCTGCAACGGTGAGGTAGGCACTAGCGGTACTCATCACGGGCCTTCACCAGGTCGAACAGCTCATCGAGGTTCTCGAAGTCCCCTGGTAGCGCAGCGCGGATGGCCTGCTTGACCTTCTTTTCCTTTAGTTTGTTTCCAACCCACGAGTCGGGCTTCGAGTGCCGGACGGCCTTATCGATATCAACGGCCAGGTTGAGATCGGGGTAGAAGAAGTCGCAGAGGGCTCGCCGTGCGCCGTTGTCTGCCCAATCCGGGTAGGCGGTGTCCGACTCACCCTTACCGAGCTTGGCAGCTTGCTCCAGGAGCTTCGCCAGGAAGTCCTTGTATTCGAGAGCCCCCTTGCGACGCTCCTCAAGTAGCGCATCCAGTAGCTCGGACATCCGGTCGTAGTACTTGGGGTTCAAGGGTCGCTCGTCGATGATGACCTTGCGCATGTTGTTCGTGATCGTCTCGGCCACCGCTTCTGGGTCCTCCTTGATCCCGGCCGGCAGCTTGTCGAGCGCGCTTGGCCCGAGCTTGACGATCAGGTCGATCAGCGTGGCGTTGTCGAAGTCGGAAAGAACTTCGGAGGGCTTGGCCTGGATGTAGGTGTCGAGCAGGTGCCGCATGCCGGCCTCGTACTGCTTGAAGTCGACGTCCTCGCCAGCTCCGAGCTTCACCTCGTCACGGACACTCGCGTAGTGGGCGACCTCTGCCTTGATCGATGCCGCCTCCTGAGCGCTGTATCCAGCCGCCTCCATCTCATTTGCGAGGTTGCCGTAGGTCCGGACCAGCGCCGTTACGGCCTTGTAGAGTTCGACGCGCTTTGGCTCGTTGGCCTTGAGCTGTTCGGCGTTGCCTTGCTCTGCGGCGCAGAAGTACTTCTGGTACTGCAACGTTCCCTTCGGCGGTTCGACTGGTTCGCAGAGGGAGCGGATCTGCTCCAGCGCCTGGTCAAGATCGTCGTGCGCCTTCTCGATGCGATCGGAGAGCAGGCCCTCGATGTCCTTCTTGTCATAGCCGTCGAGTGCTCCACCGGTGTAGTCGGTGATCGCTGACTCCAGGGAGTTGAACAGGTCCCGGTAGTCGACGATGTAGCCGTAGTCCTTGTCTTCGCCATCCAGGCGGTTGACCCGGCAGATGGCTTGGAAGAGGCCGTGATCCTGCATCTTCTTGTCGATGTAGAGGTAGGTGGCGCTCGGTGCGTCGAAGCCAGTGAGCAGCTTGTCGACCACGATGAGCAGGCGCATCTGGCCGGGTTCGTTCAGGAACTTCTCTTTGACCTGCTTCTCAAACAGCGCAACCTTCATGACTGCCTGGTCAGCAGGCTCGTTGAAATGGTCGGCCAGCATCTGGCGGTAGATCTCGTACTGACGCAGACGCTCGGTGGCTCCCTCGCCGGAGTCTTCCTTCGAGATATCACCAGCCTGGGGCTCGTAGCTCGTGATAATCGCGCACTTGCCCTTGAAGCCCGCTTGGCAGAACAGTTCGTAGAACTTGCAAGCCTGGTAGATGCTGGCGCTCACGAGCATGGCGTTGCCATGCCCGTCCATCAGCCGTGGCTTAATGTCCATGTCCAGCAAGATGTCGTTGACGATCTGGCGGGCGCGCGGCTCGGAGCTGACGACCTTCTGCATCGTTCCCCAGCGCTTTTTCAACTCAGCCTTGGAGAGGTCGGTCATGCCCTTGGTCTTGGCCTCGAACCACTGATCGACTCTGGCAGGTGACGTCAGTTCCTGGTCGATACTGCGCGCCTCGTAACGCAGGTCGAGAACCACTCCGTCAGTGACAGCCTCATCAAACTTGTAGGTGTGAATGAAGCTGCCGAAGGTCTCGATGCTCGTTTCCTTGTCGGACTTGAGTAGCGGCGTACCGGTGAAGCCGATGAACATCGCACCGGGAAGGATCTGCTTCATGGCCTCGTGCAGCTTTCCCGACTGGGTGCGGTGTGCTTCGTCGACGAAGACGAAGAGGTTGCCCTTGGCCTGGAAGCCCTTCGGCAGCTTCGCTTTCAGTTCCCGAATGAATTCACCATCTGCCTCGTCCCGATCGGAGTCGCTATCCAAGCCTCCGAACTTGTGGACCAGCGAACAGATCAGCCAGGGCAGGCTGTTGTTCAGCGTACCGAGCAGGTCGGCACCGCTGGTGGTTCGGTAAATGTCCTCGTTGACGCCTTTGAAGACGCCTTCGATTTGTTCATCGAGTTCGGTGCGGTCGGTTATAAGGAGGACACGGGAATCAGGCTGGTTCTCACGGAGCCACTTCGCCAGCCAGACCATCGTCAGCGACTTGCCAGACCCCTGGGTGTGCCAGATGATGCCGCCATCGCGCTTGATAACCCTGGCCTGGGCGGCCTTGACGCCGAAGTACTGGTTGTGGCGGCAGGTCTTCTTGGTGCCTGCATCGAACACCATGAAGTCATGAATGATCTCAAGCAGCCGGTCCTTGGAGCACAGCTGCGTGAGCGCTCGATCGAGGGGCGCCTCGATATCTGATGGTTCCTTCCATCTCAGCCAGTACTTCTCGGGCGTGTCGATGACCGCGTAGCGCAGCCCCTCGACATCGTTGCCGGCCATCACTAGCTGGACGGTGGTGAAGAACGGGCGGATGAAGTCGGCCTTCTGGTTGCCGATCGTCTGACGGATGCCCTCCGACACCGCTACCTTGGATCGCTTCAGCTCGATGGTCCCAAGGGCCAGGCCGTTGACGTAGAGGACAAGATCCGGACGCTTGACGTGGCTACCCGCGACCGTGACCTCTTCTGCCACCCCGAAGTGGTTGGCAGACGGATTCTCCCAGTCAATCAGCCAGACGGTCTCCGTGTGCTCACCGACTCCCGGCTTGACCTTCACGCCGTAGCGCAGCAGCCCGTAGACGTCCTTGTTGGCCTCGTAGAGATCCCGGCCGCCACCGAGGGAGGCGTCGCTCTTGAGCTTGTCGAGGGCCTTGTTGATCAGGTTGTCGTCGTAGCCACGGGCCTTCAGGTTCTGCCAGAGCAGATCAGCTTCGATGTTGGAGTTCTCCCGGTACTCCCAGTTGCCGAGGTAGTCGTAGTCCAGGTGCTGGTGAAGGAGCTTGACGACGCGCTCTTGCGCTCGTCGCTCCGGTTGGCCGACGTCACTCATGACGCGACCTCCTCAAGCGCCCGATCGACGCCTTCACTTTGCCAGGAACCGTAGGAAAGGTTTGTGCCCTGAACCTTCCACTCGACGCGACCGTTGGCGCTTCTTCCTGCTACCACTGCTGCAGCTGCTGATGGGGAGGCGAACACCTGATTTCGGGTGAACCGCCGAGAACTCCCGTCGTCGGTCAGTGCGAGCGTGCCATCTTCTTCCAGCTTCTCGCGAAGGCGCTTGTATCCGTCGTCAGCTCCTTGCCACTGCAGTCGAGTGATAGAGCCCTCGAAGACCGTGAATTCGCCGTCGATCTCTTGGGCAGTCGCAGCGATGCCGGACCGCTTCACCGTTAGTTCGAATACCGGAGACAGCTGCGAAAGAACGGCAGTCATAACCGGACCATCGTGGTGTCCAGGCGCCGCTGGCGCCGGCGTTGCTGCCGCACGGAGCAAGTTCACGCCGAGGACCGGCAGCACGATCTTTGCTTGGGAGATGAAGTACTCCATATCGGAGATGTCTGCCTCAGGCAACGGTAGAGGAGAAGGTGCAGTGCCATTCATAAGCACCGCGCGGTTCGCCTGCTGAGCGAGAGTTATGAGGCGGGACTCTAAGTAGCGGGCATGGGCCTTCGTGAGGTTGGTGTCCTTGCTCGTGAGGACGATGGCCCGGTCCCAGAAGTCTTTGCCACCACGATCCTCCGGTCGCGCATGCTCATAGAGACGCTTGCTGACGTCGTCACCCTCACCGATGTAGGCGATCGTGCCACCGAGGCTGTTCGGATCGTCGCCGAGCAGGATGTAGATCCCCGTACGACTCGCCTCAGGACGCTTCAGTAGCGCCGCAAGATCTGATCGCGGGGCGGCGACAACGTGCCCGGTCCAGTTCATAATCTCCGCAGTGAGTAGGCCACCGGGCGTGCCGTCAGCGAGGAAGAGTCGGATCGACTTCCCGGCGGTCATGCGACAGCCTCCTGTGCCGGCAACCGCGTCCGCCCGGTCAATAGCTCCTGCATCATGCCTTGTTTGACATCGCGAGCCTTCGCGAGTCGAGCACGTAGAAGTTGGACCTCGCGATCGGCGTCCATCAGAACGGAAGCAATGGCTGTCTGTTCTTCGGGTTCGGGTATCAACAGCTCGTAGCGGCGAACGGTGCCCCAGTCAGACCGAGGCATGTGAGTACCGTAAGCACCAGATGCGGCCTCGATGAAACCGTCGGTCTCTACAATGAAGCGGACGAACTCTCCTGAGACTCCGGGCTTGGAGCGGAACGCCCAAATCTCCGTCGTACACAGCCCACTCGTGTCCGCAATCCAAAACTTTCGGAGATAAGCTCTCAATTTACCAAAAAGGACATCTCCGACGTTAAATCTTGTCTTGAGGGAGGTCGCGCTCGTTACCGTTGAGCGGGCAAGTAGTCGTCCCGTAGCAGACTCGATCTGATCAAGCTCAACCAACGGAGTATCTGGGCTGACCTGTGCGGGCAGGGTTCTATCCTTGACCGGGCTAGCAAGCTCTTCGAACGTTCCGGGTACCCAGTTCCGAGTGAACCCCGGCAATCGCGTCCGCCCAGTCAAGAGCTCCTGCATCATCCCCTGCTTGATAGCCTGCTTCTTGGTTATCAGGCGTACGACCGCAGCTATATACTCATCGCAGTCGCGTAAGGCGCCGGCAATTCGCCGTTGCTCCTCCCGCGCCCTCGGTACGGCAATCTGGAACTGCTTGATGCGTCCTAGGGCAAGCTTCGGCTGCGCTCCAACTGTGCGAATGGCATCTATTTCACGCTGAATTGGCTCGTTGAGAAGCGAGTACATCAGGTAATCAACGTCACACTTAATAGAGGTGATGCGGTCGGCGTTTTCCGTAAGGTTGGCGCCGCTGAGCTGTTCAGGTACTCGACCAACTATGCCTAGGGTGCCAGCAACACTTATGAAGACGTCATCGCGGAAGATTCGGTAGGCACGAATCGAAGGCGCGACGTCTTCTGGGACATATGCGATCGCTGCGAGTTCCACATCACCAGGTCGCATATCAGTGACGCGGACGTATGGATATGGTGTCGGCGTCACTTGTAGTGATCGACCTTTAGGAAGTCGTTTCCCGCCGCGCACCATTCCAAGGGACTCAACTGCGCACATATCCCAGCCAGCAGGTATAGCTGTAGCTCTCATTCGACCCCCATGGCATCTAGGTGCCGCGAGACCCTGGACTCAAGTTCCTTCATCTCTGCATCGAGCGAACCTGATGTTTGGGCGTAGCGTTCGCCGAGCTCCTGAATCCGCGAGACGAGCGCAAGCGTCAGCGCGTTTACCTCGTCGGTCACCCGCGCCTGAATGCTGGTGAGCCACTTATCCTGCAGAACTATCTGGTGTATTTCAGAGTCCGAAAGGCCTCCGTACTTCTTTAGGACCGTGAAGTCCAGGGCATTCTGACATTCCTTCGCAACTTTCTTGGCCTGCGTCTCCTCGGCGCAGAGATCGAGGAAGTGTTGAAGTGCCTTGACCTCGTCCGGATCAGACCCTTCTCGTTTAGCATCCTTCAGTCGTGCGGCAGCGAGCGCCTTCGTGACCTTGCCGTCGTCCATGGCTTCAGCTAATAGACCCTCGTCCGTAGCGTGCTCCTCTGCGAACTCTTCGACAGAACGTGACGCCTCCTCGGCTGCCGCCTCAAGTTCTGCGAGCCGATCCCGTTCGGAGCGGAAGTAGCGACCCACAATCAGTTCGGGCGGCACGAGGTCCATCTTGTACTTGGTGGCCGACTTGCCTGAGCCGACAACGAGGTCAGGGGCCTCTGTGAGCTTTCGGTCTTTGTCCTCTATGGCTTTGCGGGGCTTCGCCGCCTCCAGCCAGCCGTCGTTCATTATCAGGAAGACATCGTCGTGCATCGTTTCGTGCCAGTAGGTCATCAGCTGCTCGTAGATGTCGTACTCATCGAGCAGGGGCACCGGCTTGAAAAGTGCGAGCAGGTCATCAGCGAGACTGGCAATCAGCTCGTTGGGACGAGTGTCTGCGTTGACCTTCTCGAGCTCGGAGCGATGAACGCCGAACCAGTCGGTGACGAGATCCTGGGCACGCTTTGCGAAGTCCTTGAACTCCGCGGAGTCGAGAATCGTCTGCTGGACGTCGGTGACGTCGATGGCGAGATCGAGGTATCCCGGCCGGTTCGGCTTGAAGAGCGTGGACCGTAGGCTCGGGAAGGCCTCCCAGTAGGCGCTCAGGGCGTCGATGTCACGTTCAGGGATGCCCCCGTGGAGGTGGGCTCTCAGGTCCTGGATGTCCTCGGGCGCTGAGGAGTCGATGTAGCGAGGGATGTTGAGGTTGTAGTCGTTCTTCGGATCGGCAATCTCGGCGAAAGGCACCATGCGGGAGTAGCGGTCGAGCTCCAGCTGGCGGTTGAAGACGTCGACGATCTTGTGGATGTCCTGGCTGCGCAGCCGGTTCTTCGGGCCGTCCTTCATGAAGCCCTTCGAGCCGTCGATCATGAAGACGCCGGTACGGGCTTGAGCGTTCTCCTTGTCGAGAACGAGGATGCAAGCAGGGATGCCGGTGCCGTAGAAGAGGTTGGGCGGCAGGCCGATGATGCCCTTGATGTAGCCGCGCTTGAGTAGTTCCTTGCGGATGGTGGCCTCGGCGTTGCCACGGAAGAGCACGCCGTGAGGGAGGATGACTGCCGCCTTGCCGGTGCTCTTGAGTGACTTCAGGATGTGTAGCAGGAAGGCGTAGTCGCCCTTCTTTGCGGGAGGCATGCCGAACTCAAAGCGGCCGTAGTCGTTCTCCAGGCCGTTGCTCCACGACTTGACCGAGAACGGCGGATTAGCAACCGCGAAGTCGAAGGTGCGAAGCTGGCTTCCGTTCAGGAACTGCGGGCTGGTGATCGTGTCACCCTTGCGGATATCGGCTATCGCGTTGTCGTGCAAGATCATGTTCATCTTCGACAATCCCCAGGTGGCATTGTCTTTTTCCTGGCCGTAGATCGTGATCCCGTGCGGGGCCTCGTCTGCGACCTTAAGCAGCAGAGATCCCGAGCCACAGGTAGGGTCGTATACGGTTTGATCTTGCTTGGTAGTTGGCCCGATACCAACGACCTTGGCCAGAACCCGAGACACTTCGGCGGGGGTGTAGAACTGGCCTTTGCTCTTACCCGATTCGGTGGCGAAGTGGCGCATCAGATACTCGTAAGCGTCACCAAGCAGGTCGTCACCTTCGGCACGGCTGCCCTTGAAATCGAGATCAGCGAAGATCCCCACCAGCTTTGTGAGCCGATCTTGCATGGCCTTGCCGACCCCAAGTTTCTCTTCGTCGTTGAAGTCAGCCTGGTCGATGACCTTCTGCAGGTCGTTCGCCTCGGCGAGCCGGGCGATGATCTTGTTGATCTTGTCGCCGATCTCTTTGTCGCCCTTGAGGGCGATCATGTCGTCGAAGGATCCGCCGGCGGGGACGTCGATCAAGCTGCTGCGATCGGTCTTCGCCTTATCTGAGACGTATTTCACGAAGAGCAGTGTCAGGATGTAGTCCTTGTACTGCGAGGCGTCCATACCACCACGCAGCTCGTCGCAGCTCTTCCAGAGCGAGCCATATAAATCGGACTTGCGCAGCGTCATATCGCCAGCCTCCTGGCTGCATATTTCGCAACGCCTTTTGTCCTATATATATGTCTCATATTAGCGTAGCTCATTATACAATGATCGGCTTTCTTTGGCCATCTGTGGTCCGCTCTCGTTTGCATTAGGTGGACGGGGCCTTGTCGTGGAATAGCTTCAAAAAGTCGGTTCGGTTTTCAGTGCCTGAACGCGCCAAGACGTAGCGGAGTCGCTTGGCGTCGTCACCGCCGAGACCGCCATGCCAACCAGCCAGGGCAACCAACCCTTCGACGTTGAAGGGAGTGTCCCCGTGCAAGATCTGCTCGCCGTAGCGGTCGAGGTAGTCCGAGACAAAGCTGAGCAAGCGAGCCAGCTGCCAGGTCCCGGTGTCGAGGTGCTCCTTGAGGTCGGCGTCGGGCTCGCGTTCCTCGTGTCTGGCCTCTCGGAGGCGGCGCTCGGTGGCGATCAGCTCAGCCCGATAGCCGTAGACAGCACTCCAGACCCGGCAGAGCAGTTCCTCCTGCTCGGTGTAGGAGTCCTCGGTGACCACCGGCGTGTCCTCGTGGGCGGCGATGGTTGGTCGGCCGTGTTCAGCAACCGGCTTGTAGCGCAGGTTCTCCTGGTGGAAGGCGAAGGCCAGTTCGTCGAGCAGCTTCGGCTCGATGTGCTTGCGGACGTGATCCTCGTGGCGTTCCAGGATCTGCGCCGCCTCTAAGCGGCGGGCAGTGAGCGTTGTCCCGCGCATGCCCCGAGCAGTGCCGAACAGCCTGCGTGCAGCTTCTCCCCGAGCGGAGGGACCCAAGTCGCCCAGGAGCTGCCGGATAACCCGGTCGAGGGCGCTGATCCGGCTGGCCCGCTCATCAGGGTGTTGGGCGTGAGCGATGACCACCCGCTGCTCGGTCAGCACATCACCGGCGGTCGCGTCCGTAAGTGGGACACCGGCCCTGAGCAGCAGCTTTAGCTCGCGACGCAGCTCCTCAGGTGGCGAGGAGAGCGCAGCTGCCGCGGGCATACCCACAAATTACCCAGTCGGCACCCTACGCGGTGGACTTCTCGCTCTTCACACTCAGGATCGGCGGTCGACAATCGGCGTCGATCCCGGATGAAGAAGGAGACCGTGGATGTCCAACCTGGTAGCCAAGTCATCGACCACCGAGGTGGTGCCGAGCGTCGGCGTGGGTCTGTCGGCCCTCGCTGGAACGGATCGTCGCACCAGCCGGGCGCTCAGCACCGTCCAGCGCAACACCCTGGTGCGGATGGCATCGGTGCAGGCCCATGCCATCGTCCAGAACGAGAAGCTGCACGAGATCGACCGTCTCACCCGGGAGGCGATGAGCGGTCAGGCGATGCTCAGCCGTTGGGCGGCGACCCTGGCTCAGGGTGACCCGTTCCTGGCAGACGACCTCAAGTTCTTCACCGACGTGGCGAAGATGGGCAAGGGCGAGATCATCGCCGACACCATCTCGGACTTCTGCCGGGAGGGCCGCCAGTGACCGCCCTTCTCATCATCGGATTGGTCAGCGCCTTCCTGGTGGTGGTCGTGCTCGTCTACCTGCTCGGTTTTCGGTTGGGCGGCCAGTCGTGGATGGCTGATCTGCAACGGGTCCGGGCTGAAGCAGCTGAGGCAGAGCGGCAGCTTCACGATCTGACCCGGTCGGCTTTCGTGTCGATGGCTGAAGCGGCGGAGCGTCGCCGCTTCGACCGGCCGTAGTCGCGTCGGGCAAATGTCGCTACTCGACACATCGTCCGTGACCAGGGAGGTTGAGCAGGCGCGGGCCAACCTCAGCATCTGGATTCGGGAGCTGGCAGAAGAGACTGCCGCCGAGCTCGGAGTGAGCTGGCGTGGAGCCCGGATCGCCCCACAAACCCTGGAGGCGGTGGTCGCAGAGTTCCGGGCGGCGATGCTCACCAGGCTGCCGGTACGGGTGTCCAGTCGCTTCTGCGAGCAGACGATCTACCTGGAACCAGACGACAACGTGGCATTCCGGTTCGTACATGACTCCCGCCACTATTTCCTGCGGGCCGGGTTCGAGACGGAACCCGAACTGCTGGTCGCGTCGTGTCACTTGGCGCGGCTTCGTTGGGCGGGATATCCGCCCGGGTCGATCGAGTACATCGTGTTCCTCCTTCAGTAGTTGTTTGACTTTCTTCTAAAGGTTGACACGGTGACCACCGCGTGTGGGGGATTTCTCCCATCACCTCAGCTCTGGCTCATACACCACTCACTGGGACTCAACTACGTCCGCTGCGGTCCCCGAGCGAGCTGCGGAGCATCTCACGGGAGCGCTGGGGCGTCCCTCGAGATCAGATCGACGCGGCGCGCCGAGCCCGAGTGGATGCCCCGATGAACGGTGACAGCCCGGTCGGACGGCGTCGGAGACGTCAGTCATGAGTGGCGAGCCGATGTCCGGTTGGGTGTCCGATCGGGTTAAGACGGCCAGGGCGAACCACCTGATCAGCCCGCATAACAGGGGCGAACCGCGCAACGACTCAACACGTGCAAACGGTGCTGGCAACCCGCTGGCCCCTAGGCTGGAGCGCCTCAGCCAGCAGCTCAGCGAGGCAGACCAACTCGTCATCGAGACCCTTGCCTTGGTACGGATGGCGTCGGGTGGACAACTCAACCGGCTGATCTGGCCGACTACACCAGCAGGAACCCGAACCTGCCGGAGACACCTGCAGCGCCTGACTGACCTTCGGGTAGTAACGCGCCTTCACCGCCAGGTCGGTGGCATCAAGGGTGGCAGCCAGGGCTACACCTATGCCCTCGACGTCAACGGTCAGCGCCTGGCTCAGACCCTGCAGCACCAGACCGTTCGCCGACCGACAGCGAGCGATCTCTTCGTCGATCACACCCTGGGCGTGACCGAGGTGTACGTGCAGCTGCACGAGACCCCCCATGTCGAGATGCTGGAGTTCGAGACCGAGCCGACCTGCTGGCGATCGTTCCCCGGACCGGCCGGGAGGACCGTCACCCTCCGACCTGACGCCTACCTCGCCTGGGCCGTCGGCGAGTGGGAGCTGAGCGCCTTCTTGGAGGTCGACCGCGCAACCGAGCACCCTGGACGCATCGCCCGCAAGGCCCAGCAGTACGTGCGCTACTGGCGCACGGGCAACGAGCAGCGACTCAACGATGTCTTCCCGACCGTGCTCTGGCTCGTCACCAACATCCGCCGCGCCGAGGTGTTGCGCGCCGTGCTTGCCGACCACGAGGCCGGGCCACTGTCGGAGGTCGTCACCGCCGAGGGTCTGCCGTCGTACATCACTAACACCCGAAGGGAGGGACAACCATGACCAACAACGTCATCACGCCGCAAGCCTGGCGGTACTGCCGCGTCCGAGGGCCACGCCCGGCCCACCTGCCGGAGTCGACACCTCCGCTGCGGACCGTGCTGCACGGCGACGCCATGACGGTGCTCGGACAACTACCGACCGCCTCCTTCGACTGCGTCGTGACCTCACCGCCGTATCACCTGCTGCGCCGCTACGGCGCCGGAGAGAAGGAGATCGGCACCGAGACCCACGTCGACGACTACGTCCAGCGCCTGATCACCGTCTGCGACGAACTCGCCCGAGTGCTCACACCGACTGGCAGCCTCTTCCTGAACCTTGGCGACAGCTTCTCGCGCGGGCCGCGCCACGGCGCACCGGCAAAGAGCTTGCTCCTGGCGCCCGAGCGGCTCCTGCTTGCCTTGGCCGAGCGTGGCTGGTCCGTGCGAAACAAGGTCGTCTGGGCCAAGCCGAACCCCATGCCGAACTCGATCGCCGACCGCTTCTCGACCACCTGGGAACCCGTCTACTTCCTCGTCCGATCGGAGCGCTACTACTTCGATCTCGACATTGTGCGCGTTCCGCACAAGACGACCCGACGACCGGGGCCGGTCATGGTCAACACCAAGTACGGCGGACGACGGCCTGCCTGGGCCGGACCGCTCGCAGGAGCCAACGACGGCCTGGAGCACACCCGTGCCGAAGGACGACCGGGACATCCGCTGGGCAAGAACCCCGGCGACGTCTGGACCGTGCCGACGGCAGGCTATCGGGGCGCACACTTCGCCGTCTTCCCGGAGAACCTCGTCCGGCGTCCGATCCTCGCCGGCTGCCCCGAGCGCGTCTGCAGCCAATGCGCTGAACCCTGGGTCCGGGAGCGGCGACGGGATCGCGTCGGAACTATCGCGCCGACTTGCGAGTGCCGGGCTGGCTGGCGGAGCGGACGTGTCCTTGACCCGTTCATGGGAGCCGGGACGGTGGGGGTGACCGCCGAACACCTCGGCCGGGATTGGCTCGGGATCGAGCTCAACCCCGACTTCGTCGAGCTCGCTGGTCAGCGGATTGCCAAGGTACAGCGGCAAATAAAAGACGAGTCACAAGCGGCGTAGCCGCTATCGACAATTGCATCGTTTATAGGACGACAAGCGATCCGCAATTCACAACATTATTAGTATGGACAGCCGTCTAGTAACGGCAGATAATATAAGGGAAAGGAGTACCAACCAATATGAAAAGGAGGAAAACACCAGAGATAAAGAACGCCGCTCTTGGGGAGTTCATCAAGGCGCGACGTGAGTCATTAAACATAACCAAAGCTGAAGCCATCCGACGCAGTGGGCTCGACTACAGCTACTGGGTAAAACTGGAAGCAGGCATCTACCAAATGCCCAGCCCCACAGCCCTCGACCTTGTGGCAGAGGTCATCGAAGCGAAGCCGGCTGACCTCTATGCGCTGGCAGGGTACCGGATCGAAGGCGAACTACCAACCTTCCGACCCTACCTGCGCAGCAAGTACTACCTGCCACCTGAAGCCATTGATCAACTGGAGTCGTACTTCAACTTCCTGCGACATCAGTACGGCATACCTGAAGATCAGCCGGTCTTTCCACCCAAGCCACGCGACAACGGCGAGACCGAAGAAAGAAGGGCGTCATGAACCCGGGCGTGCTGACCGTGCTGCGGGACTTCGTGCCGATCCGGCCGCTCACCCGGACCGAGGCCTACCGGATCGCCGAGCTTCAAGCTGCCCGGTTCTTGAAGATGATGCAGGTAAACGAAGCGCCGATCAACGAGCGGATCATCGCAGAGCTACCACGGTTGCAGGTGCAACGCTTCAGTCCACTACCGGTATCGGGCGCTACCCACTGGTCCAACGGTCGCTGGATGATCATCCTGAACGCCAACGAGTCGACAGCACGGCAGCGCTTCTCACTGGCACACGAGTTCAAGCACATCATCGACCACCGCTTCATCGACATCCTCTACGCCCGCGTTGCCGAAGATGACCGGGAAGACTTCATCGAGAGCATCTGCGACTACTTCGCAGGCTGCCTCCTCGTACCCCGACCCTGGCTGAAGAAGGCTTGGGGCGAAGGAATCCAACGGCCGGCAGACCTGGCTACTCACTTCGGTGTCTCCCAGCAGGCCATCCAGGTCCGGCTCTCCCAAACCGGTCTCACCGGACGCCAGCGTCGTTGCGGACAGACGGCGAGCGACTGGCGCTTGCCCCGTTTCCCCCGAACTGGTACCCCCGAGGGTTACCACCGTCGCGCCCTGACAGTCACGGGATCATCGGAGAAAGGACTCGCATGAGCAGCACAGCTTCCTTGCCGAACGAGCTACCGGCGAGTGCGCACCGTTCCAACCAGCGAAGGAAGCTGCCACCTCGCCTAACAACGGTGAGCGGCAACTGCCGCGCCGTCATCTACCTACGGGTATCGACTGCCGGGCAAGTCCACACCGACCGTGATGCCGAGGGCCTATCGATCCCGGCCCAGCGCGAAGCGTGCTACCGGAAGGCCGAGGCCATCGGCGCCCAGGTCGTCGAGGAGTACATCGACGCCGGCGAGTCCGCCCGAAAGAGCGACCGACCAGCTCTCCAGCGGATGCTCAAGCGACTCTCCGAAGAGGGCGACGTCGACTACGTCATCGTCCACAAGGTTGACCGTCTCGCTCGCAACCGTGCCGATGACGTGACGATCAACCTGGCGATCAGCGAGGCTGGCGCCGCGCTCGTGTCGGTCACCGAGAACATCGACGAGACCCCTTCCGGCACCCTCCTGCACGGCATCATGGCCTCGATCTCGGAGTTCTACAGCAAGAACCTCGCCGCCGAAGTCAGCAAGGGCATGGACCAGAAGGCCAAGAAGGGCGGTCGGCCCGGCAAGGCCCCGGTCGGGTATCTCAACACTCGGGAGATGGTCGACGGCAACGAGATCAGGACCATCGTCCTCCACCCGGAGCAGGCCGACCACGTGCGCTGGGCGTTCGAGGCCTACGCCACCGGCGACTACACCGTGCGGACCCTGACCACCGCACTGAAGGAGCGAGGGCTCCGCACCAGCCGCAGCCATCGCGAACCGCCCAAGCCAATGAGCCCCTCGAAGGTCGCGTACATGCTCCGCAACGTCTTCTACGTCGGCGTCGTCGAGTGGAAAGGCGAGCAGTACCCCGGCCGTCACGAGCCGCTCGTCACCCCGGAGGTCTGGGGCAAGGTCCAAGAGATCCTCTCCTCCCGTGACCAGTCCGGTGAACGGCAGCGCCTTCACCAGCACTACCTCAAGGGCACCGTCTTCTGTGCCCGCTGCAAGCGCCGGCTCGGGTTCTTGGTCGCCACCGGCCGCAACGGCGGCAAGTACGACTACTTCTTCTGCTACGGCAGGCAGGCCAAGAACGGCTGCGACCTGCCGTTCCTCACCACGACCGCGGTCGAGGAGGCCGTCTCCGACGCCTACAGCGACATCGAGCTCGGCACCGCCCTCAGCGAGGAGGTCCGAGAGAAGCTCCTCGGTGCCCTGAAGCGCTCCACCGCTGGCCTGGAGCGGGAACGCAAGCGACGAGCTGAGCGAGTCAACGACCTCAAGAACCAGCGACGACGCCTCGTACAGGGGCATCTCGCCGGGGTCATCCCAATTGATCTGGTCAAGGAGGAGCGGGAGCGGATCGAGGCAGAGCTATACGACGCCGAGAAGCAGCTCCTGGAGACTGCCGTCGACTGGGACACCATCGAGACGAACCTCACCCTGGCCATGGGCCTGGTGTCGGACTGCCAGCAGGCCTACCGCCGGGGTGGGCCACGGGTGCGGCGACGCTACAACCAGGCCTTCTGGGAGGCGATCTACGTCGACGTCGACGGGGTCAGCTACGGCAGGCTGGCTGCGCCGTTCCACCAGGTGCTACCACCAGAGATCACGGAACGGGTTGAAACAACAGAAAACCCCGACGCACATCGACGTAGTCGGGGTTTGAGTAAGAACGAATTGGTGGGCGCTGAGGGACTCGAACCCCCGACCTGCTGGTTGTAAGCCAGCTGCTCTAGCCAACTGAGCTAAGCGCCCTTCCAGCGGACCGCTGCGACGTTGCCCGCGGGCAGCAAGTGGCTGGCCAATTAACCAGCTTCCATCAGGCACCGTTCGTGGGACCTTGCGATAGATAGGGCCCAAAGCATACCGTTTCCGCTAGGTGTGGACAAGTGGCACCCGCCCGGAGCGAAGGCACAGACGGTTCTCGCTGAACTGAGGATTCCCAAGCCCATGTCTTGCACTTCAGGTCTTCTCGTTTGAATCCCACAAGGTCCAGCCGGTACCGGTTGAACGTCAGGATTTCGCTCACCTGCAACGCTCATTCCTGGAACCGCTTACAAGCCGCCTGCTTCAACGCAAGCGGCCTCCAGCTGTACAAGCAACTCCGGGGTGGATGCAGCGAGGGGCGCCCGGCGGTCCGCGTGCCCGCGTGCGACCAGGTCCCTTCCTCGTGCTTCGCTCACCGCAGCTCCCGCCTCGACGCAAATGAGCATAGCTCCCATGTAGTCCCATGGACCCAGCTCAGCGCCCGTCGACACAGCAAAGGCATCTACAACTCCCTCAGCGACAGCACACATGTCAAGTGCCGCCGCCCCGAGCGATCGGTACTGATCCCAGCCAATATTCCTACGCGGGTAGCCATTCACCGCCACGATCGCATCGCCCATCCGAGTACAACCGGAGGGCGAGATCGCAACGCCGTCTTTTCGCGCTCCGCCATGTCTCGCGGCCTCGAACCTGGTCCCGTGTGCAAGGTCAACGACCACCGCTGCCAGCGGACCATCACCGTCCAGGACGCAAAGGCTGGTCGCGTACCACGGGATACCGCGATGAGCGTTCGTGGATCCGTCAACCGGGTCTACAACAGCCAGGAGGTGCTCGTCGCCTCTCAGTGATGTGCGCGAATCCTCTCGCAACCCGGACTCCTCGCTCAGCACGCTCAGCCCCGCCTTCATGAGTACTTCGAGCGCCGCGGCCTCGGCTGCAATATCAAAACGATACTGGCCGTCCTTTTCACCTGTTGGCTCCACGGAAGCGAGTTGCCCCAGCGGGGCGAGTGCGGCCTCGACTGCATCTGCTGCTTCGCGGAGGATACACAGCACAGAGTCTTCGGGCACGACTCCTAAGGCTACCAGGCATTCATGCCCATAAGAGGCTCGGGCCGCATCCAATGAGCGCTGCAACGCCCGGATCCTCGCCACGATAGCCAGTCGCGATGGCCCAGTGGACCTGGCGCGGCTTAGGCTGGTCCGTGATGGCTGTCATAGATGTTGCAGGGTACGTTGCCGAACTTAAAGATCATGCCGTTGACCACGGCTTTCACGTTCATGATGAGCGGCACTTCGTCGAGACGTACTCCCTGCGCCAGGCCTGGGAGGTCGACCTCCATCCTGAAGAGGGGTGCGGGGGCCCGCTCGACCTCCACCTTTCCTTGGAAGTAGACCCGCGTGTGCTTCTGTCGTTCGAAGATCTCGTTATCGCGCTCCCCGAGGACGAGAATCCTCCGGACAGCTTTCATTTCCCACTCACCTTCACCTGGGGACTGCCGCCGTTACCACACGGGCCGGACCTGCTTCGGCTTGCGATTGACCTCGCTGGAGTTGGCGGAATGGAGCTTCCCCTTGAGGTCTCGGCGATCGACTCGTTTGCAACTGCTACTGACGCTCCCGAACGGCGACTGTCGATAGTCGCCCGCCATCCGGTATCGCTGTCGCGGGTTCTCCTCGGAGAGGAGATGCTTTGCGAGCCCTTCGACCGATGCCTCGCAGTCAGCAAGTTCCTCCTGGATGCAGCGCCGCAGTGGCTCTCAACCGAGGATTAGGAAGTCCACGTCGGACTACCATTCGGATTGGGAGGCCCGAAGCAAAGCTCCGGGCACGCCTCGTGGCGGGCCTCATGGTTTGCGCTACAAGCCTTGCAGGTGGCCTCGCAATCACAGGGTGCGCCTACAACAATGGCCTAGCGCTCGCCCACCGGGCGTGTGATCACGTGGAGCGCTCGATCAAGCTCTACAAGAGCACCCTGGGCAAGACTCCCGCACCCGACGCGGCGCAGGTCCGCGCAAGAGCGCTCGTCCAGCTCCGGGATGCGCTCCCGATTGCTGCTCGCGCCGCAGGTGACTCTGGCGAGTGGCAGGCTCTGATGACGACCCTGAGCGAGAGCTCGCGCGTCCCTGAATATCGGCTCATCCATGCCTTGTCCCGCCAATGCAGGGTTGCGTTCGCGAACGAACCGCTCCCACCGCCTACGACCTAACCGGCCTTGCATCCTCACTACGGTATTGCAGCAGGCTAGCCCCTTCCGCTGGCAAGGTCTCACCCTCACCGGAGGCATCCTGACCATGAAAGCCCACGGCATCCAAAGCACGCCGGCCTGTCCACCATGCAAATCCGACCCCGAGCGCTAGAAGCACTCCTGCAACTTCGTCAACCCCGAAGCCTACGATCCTCGGCGCATAGATAAGGAAAATCACCAGCAGGGAGCCCATGAACACACTGGAGATGATCGCGGCCACCCGCAGCACCCTATGCCAGTGCGGCAGCCCGTGCGTGCCTGGCATTCGACGGTGCCCCACAGTCAAGAACACCGAGGCTGTCACCGAGTCGAGGAAGAACTCGGCCAGTAAGAAGAATCCAGCTGTGGAAAGCACCAGGTCGAAAAAGGAGCCCAGTGAGGGAAAGAGTAGCTGCGCTGCACATACAGCCATCGCGGCACCGAGGCTGATAACGATCGCGACATGCGGAACCCGCCTACGACTCACGCGAGAGAACGCTGAAGGAACAATGCGCTCCCGACCCATCGCATAGAGTGCTCGGCTGAGAATGAACGTGGTAAGCCAAAGGCCGCCAGCTGTCGATGCGAGGACTGGAACGAGCACCACCCATGGGGCTCCGGGTAACAACCTGTCGCCCCAAATTGCCAGCGGATCCGATGCGCCTGCAAGAGCGTATAGGGGAGTCTCTGCGAACATCAGTGGGTAGAGGACCGCATAGAAGACCAGCGCGAGAAACGCTCCGATGATCCCCGCAATCCCGGGGTCGCTGCGCGGCCGGGCGGACTCCTCGGCCGCGTAGGAGTCGATCTCCCAGCCATCGAGAATCGTTGCCGCGATCACTGCGACAACCAGCATCCCCGCCACCGGTGGCGGGCCGAAGTGCACGGGTACGCTCAGCCGGTGCAGGCTCACTAACCCGAGTGCCACGAACGCAGCCACCGAGAAAGCCTCCACTGCCAAGAACACCTTCGTGATGAGAACGGTAGGCCGGCCACCCATAAGAAGCGGAACCGCTGCAAAACAGAGCCAGAAGACCGCGACAGCGGTCTTCACCAGAGCTCCCGGATGAGCATGCGGCACGAGTATTGCCAGGGTGTAGCTGGATGCCGGGACAGCGATCGGGGGGATCGACATGAAGTAGGCGAGGATCAAGATCCATGCTTGAAATCGGGACGGACCGCGGCCGATTATCCGCGCGGACCAGTGGTATGAGGCGCCAGAGTGGGGAAAGTGTTGGTTCAGCAGCCGAAACACGAAACTCGAGATGATGAACGGCACCGCCAGAATAAGAATCGCCGGGAGTGTCCACCATCCAGCGTAAGCTGCCATGACACCGCCGGTCGCGGCCACCGAGAAAAGCGGACCTACGCTCGACACCGACAGCGGCACAAGATCGCTGAGGCGAAACAGCTGGGCGAGCCGGCTTTGATGGGTGCCACCTCGCCGGCGGGCTTCCCGGAACGCGCCCGCAGATTCCGGTTCCACTACTTGCTCCCGAAGACACAACAGGCAGGCATTGATGAAAGGAGAACCTGGACCTGTTTCGCACTAATAGCCCCTCGGTCCAGCCACCGAGAACAGGCCTTGGGATCAGTTTGCTCCTGCAACCTGTTCGCACTCATCGCCCACATCATACTTCGCTGCGGACGAAGGCTTGCCGAGACTCGCAGGGACGCGATCCTCGCGCCCTCGCAGATCCTCTTAGAAGTAGGTCATACGGCTGGCGCGCTCGACCACGACGTCGATGTCGTCGGTCCAGACACCTGCGCTCAGGTACTTCCACCCACCGTCTGCAGACACGATGACGATGACTCCCGAGTCGATCGCCTCAGCACACCGGGCAGCCCCCGCCATCGCAGTCCCGGTGGAGATGCCGGCAAATATCCCTAGCGAGCTGATGCGCTTAGTCCACTCAACAGACTCGCGCGTGCCAATAACGGTCTTGCGATCCAGCATGGACGGCCCGTCGTTTTCAAGAAATATTGGTGGGATGTATCCGTCGTCGAGGCTGCGAAGCCCATCGACCATCTCACCTGCAGGCGGCTCAACCGCCCACACCTGAATAGCGGGATTGCGCTCCTTCAGGAACCTCCCGACGCCCATGAGCGTACCGGACGTCCCGAGGCCGGCGACAAAGTGCGTCACCTCTGGGCAGTCCCGCCAGATTTCAGGGCCCGTGCCATCGTAGTGTGCCCGAGGGTTTGCGGGATTCGCATACTGGTAAAGGAATGCCCATTCGGGGTGCTCAGACGCTATGTGCTCTGCCATGCGCACCGCGCCGTTTGAACCTTCGCCAGCTGGCGAGCCAATGATCTCCGCCCCCCAGACCTCGAGGAGCTGGCGCCGCTCCGGCGACACGTTCTCCGGCATGACCACCTTCAGCTTGTACCCCTTCACCTTTGCCACAAGGGCAAGGCCGATCCCGGTATTTCCCGATGACGGCTCGAGGAGTGTTTGACCGGGCTGCAGCGTACCGTCCTTTTCAGCTTGCTCAACCATCGACAGAGCAACCCGGTCCTTCACCGAGCCGCTCGGATTCTGGCCTTCTAGCTTCATCAGGATCCGGACGCGACTGTTCGGGCTCAGCTCGCTCACCTCCACGAGAGGTGTGTTCCCAACAAGGTCAAAGATGTTCGAACAATAAGCCACCGCTACTGCCTTTCCTCCTGCTCCCGATCCTGACCGATCCCACGGGGCTCATCCCAGGAGCCCGCCAGGCTCAGCTCTCCCCCCCGGCGACAGCCGGGAGGATCGAGATGGTATCGCCATCAGCGACGCGGGTGTCGAGCTGGTTCAGGTAACGCACATCGTCATCGTTGACGTAGACGTTCACGAAACGATGAAGGCTTCCATCTTCACCGAGAAGCCGACCCTTCATGTCCGGGTAGTTACGGCTCAGATCCTCGAGCACCTCACCAACCGTCGACCCCAACGCAATGACGATGGAGTTGCCGCCAGCGTGTGAACGCAACACGGTGGGCAAACGAACTTCTACGGACACGCACGCCTCCTGGGGTAGATCAAATCGATGTCACCAAACACAAGCCAGAACTGACTAACTCTATTCCTGACGTGTTAAGTTCGAATTGTACCCGCTACAGACGGCTACCGGCTCCTCGACTACCTCGGAGCCCGAGATCGAGTAGGAACGCAGGGCCGGATCCGGGTTTGCCAGCGAGATCAGAAGGTAGTGCCAGCTGGGATCCGGAGCCTGTGAAACGTCTGTAGCTGAAGGATATGGAGCGGTGTGCGTATGAGAGTGGAACACTCCAATGATCTCCCAGCCACATGCCTCAGCGTCCCTGTCTGCAGCAAGATGTTCGCGCGGGTCCACGGTGTAGACACGTGCAGACGCTGCGATGTTGCGCGTTGTGTAACAGCGCTCCACCAACCCCGTTCCAGGATGGCCCGCAATGAGCCCACATGCCTCGTCGGGCAGGCCGGCAATGCAGTGAGCAAGTATCTCTTGGTGCACATCGGCAGGTAGGTACAGCACCAGGCCAGGGTAGCCGCATCTAAGTCCCCCTGAGAAGACTGCGCAGACCACGCAGCGCTAGTGCTAGCGTCAGGAGCGACCAGCGAGGCCACCAATAAATTTGGATCGCGCCGGGACGGATGGCAACCAGATACGCCTCCAGTGGAGAAGAGAAGGAAAATGCGAGTGGGCACGAGCAACATTGCAGGGCTTCGTTGGGGTCCGGTAGCGCTTGGTCGCAACAGTTACCTGGACCTCCTCCCGAGCGTCTCCTTCAGAGACGCTCGCTCCCATGACTCGATGGGCTGGTCACGCTCGAACACCCCGGTCGTCGACAACACGGCAACCTAGCTTGTGCAAGAGACCCGGACCACCTCGCGACCTGTCGTGAAGCCCGCTGCGGGCACAAGGCGTGTAGTCGCATCGAACCGCCGTGCGCGCCACGACTACGAGCTACTCGAGACGTTTGAATGTGGGATCGCACTCACTGGAGGCGAGGTGAAGTCCCTGCGCAACGGGAGGGCGGCCCTTCGTGAGGCCTATGCGCGGATCGAACGTGGCGAGGTGTGGCTGGTTGGGGCTCATATCGGAATCTATGAGCATGCGACCGGCTTCGGCGCTCACGATCCCGTCCGGCCCCGCAAGCTCCTGCTACACCGCCGCCAGATTGACGAGCTTGCTGGGCGCGTCGAGCAGCGTTCACTCACATTGGTGCCGCTGGCAATCTATTTCTTGGATGGCCTGGTGAAGGTCGAGATCGCCCTAGCGCGTGGACGCAAGACCTACGACAAACGCCAAGCGCTAGCTACGAAAGACGCCCAACGCCAGGCAGCTGACGAGATGGCCCGTGCCTTGAAAGGACATACGACAAGGGGACGCTCGCGACAGCGCTAGTGCAGAAAAGCCTCGCAGCCCTGTCATCTTGGGACCGAGCGGAGCTGGCGGGTCGCCGCGTGTCGCCCCCTGCCTTCGCACCAAACCTGCGCTTGAAGTGATCTCATGCAAGAAACGCCAGGCATTCACCAACCGAGGCTGGGATAGGCTAATGTGATATCGGTGCCTGCGATTCGGGCCGGGCTGCCTCTGATGACAGCCTCTCGGGTCATGTGGGCAACAGCATGTTCGGTACAGGGTCTCAGGTTCCAGCAGACACCGCCTCGTAAGGACAGTTCAATCGGGGGTGAAAGGTTTTCGACTTCGGTAGCCAAAGTTTGAGAAGCGAGCCGTGGGTTCCGGAACCACGTTAAACAGCCGGAACACAAAACAAATGCCGAGCATCAGCTCGCACTCGCTGCTTAGCAATCGCTAAGTAGCGGCGTCCTCCCGGTCTAAGCCCCACGGGCCGGAATCGGGCGTCATCTGTTGGGGCTTGCCCGACCAGCACGCCAACCGGCCGGCGGGGACACAAAGGATGGCTGGGGAACACCGGTTGCGTCGGCGACGCCGGTGTTCCCGAGACTTATACGCCGACTGCGCTCGGAGAATGCAAGCTGCGGAGCTGAGGGACGCGGGTTCGATTCCCGCCACCTCCACCTAATATTTGCTCAGCGTCGGCGCTGGTCGGGGCCATCGCGCGCCCAGGCCGGTGTCGACGGGAATCCGAATCGAACCGCCCCGTGACGCCGGGAACTTCCCCACGGGGCGGCCATCGAAGTAGTGAAGTGGTATGCTGGCATACTATGAAACGTACGACTGTGAAGCTGCCAGACGAGCTCGACGCTCGACTGCGCCACGAGTCAGAACGCCGTGGTCGCACGGTGTCCGAGCTCACGCGCGACGCGATCGACCTGTACCTCGGCGGGTCGGACGGACAAGGTAAGCGGCACCTCCTCGCAGCGGGCGCCGGGCGAAGCGGGCACCAGGACATCTCCGAGCGTGTCGAGGAGATCCTCTTGAAGCAGCTCGGAGCATCGCACTCCTGATCGACGCCGGCCCGTTGTACGCGTACATCGACGCCGACGACCGTCACCACGCAGAGTGTCTCGAGCTGCTCGAGACGCACCCTGGGCCGCTACTCGTCCCGGTCCTCGTCGTGAGCGAGGTCACCTACCTCGTCGCGACGCGCCTCGGCGTCGTACCAGAGGTCCGGTTCCTGGGTGATCTCGCTGCCGGCGCGCTGACCCCGGAGCCTGTCCTCGCCAGTGACTGGTTGCGCATCGCCGAACTGACCGCGCGCTACGGTGACCTTCCGCTCGGCACGGTGGACGCCTCCGTCGTCACGGCAGCCGAACGCTTGAAGCTCAGCGAGGTCGCCACGTTGGATCGAAGGCACTTCAGCTTCATACGGCCGAACCATGTGCCGGCCTTCGAGCTGCTCCCGTAGGGACGCTCGCGAGGGCGTCCAACCTTTCCCGCACTTCTCGCGAGTTCGAATCAGGACAACGCAGCACCACATGATGTGACCCCATGCGAACCGGAAGGCCGGGGTACTATTGGAAGCCCGGGCCAGCACTTGTTGACCCGGGCTTCTTGTCGTCTCGGACCCAGAGGTGCGGAAATGCCTCGTGCCGGCAGGACCCATACGAGCCGGTTCCTCGCGGCATGCAGCCGCGGCCAGCATCTTGGTTCCTACTGGCGCTGCGTTCCCGTGGCGTCACACGTTCTAGCGAATCGCCAGCCTCGGCACAGTTCACGTCAAAGCGGGTGGTCAACCTCCCGATCACAGCACGGCGCCCGGGAGGCGGACATCACGGTGCGGCCCTGTGGCGTTCGTCAATCTCTCGTCCCCCGTAACGAGATCAGTGCCCAACCACTCGGCCAAAGCGACGTACCAAGCGTCATACACCGTCAGGTTGTCTCTGAGCTCCCACACTCGCTGGGCGAAGGGTTCGAGGGGATATTGGAGAGTCCTGACTCGGCGGACTTGATCGAGCGCGGCCGCGGCTCGGATTGTGCTGAGATCGCCGCGGAGGACAAGACCGCGGAGGACAAGACCACGGATTGCGGAGGTGCTCTCTGCGCCGAAGATGGCTGGCACCTGCAAGGTCGGTTGACTCCGAACCTCCTGGCGCGCCAGTTCCCCGTGGACCCCGACTCCGACAAGGGCATCGACGAAGACAGAGGCGTCGATGACGCTCACGACCTCCTCGTCAGTGCGAAGCTCGGTCAGCGCGGACGACCTGCCCTGCCGCTGTTGGGGAGAATCCTTCCGGTCCCTCCGCCTGCAGGCGACCCTCTGTCTCGGAGACGAGTTCTGCCGGAGTCCGTAGTGCGGCGTTACGCTCGAGTTCGGCCAGCAGGTACTCCTGCACACTCATGCCCGCGGCAGCGGCGCGGGTCCGGTAGACGCGGTGAACGCCCTCTGGGACGTTGCGGATCTGGATGGTTGCCATAGCGCTCTTATAGCGCTCCAAGCGCTGATATGCATGCACTCTACAGGCGGGCTCGCTTCAACGGTGATGACCCTGGTCCCTCACGGCCCGGGCGGGTGAGCAAGGTCGTCCCCAACCCAGGCGGCTGAGCTGCGGAAGTGTCCTGTAGACTTCTGGGTCCATGCGAACCGCACCTACGCGGTGATGCTCACCAAGGATCCGGCTGCCACTATTCAGCGGAGCTGACGAACCCTGCCAGCCG
>JAJZXF010000130.1 GCA_021802485.1 Actinomycetes bacterium
GCTCTTGCAGCGTGGGGACGGTTGGGAATATGGACAGAGAAAGGAGGCCGGGCCTACGGCCCGGGTGGGACTATCCCTCACCACGCCTAAAGGCGGGGGTTTCTCGTCCCACACCCATTTGTGATGACCTGCTTCTGGGCAGCTACCAGAGCCGCTAGCTCGTTGCTGGACGCGTTCGTCAATCCCGAGCGATGACCAGGTTCACAAGGTTGGGTGGCCTTGCTACGACGCGAGTTGGCGCTGCGTGCCCGAGAGCATCCTGAACCTTGGGTGACCCGAGCGCGTAGCGAACAGCCTCTTCTTCAGATGTCGACGCATCAACCTCGACGCGGTCACGTACCTTCCCATTCACCTGAACCACCATGGTGACCCGATCCTCCACCAGGAGCTGCGGATCGAAAACCGGCCACTTCTCGCGATGCACCGCTGCTCCCTGCCCATGACGCCGTTCCCAGACCTCAGCAGCAAGGTGGGGCGTCATTGGAGCGAGAAGAAGGATCAGGGTGTCGATCGCCTCGTCAACCACCTCGATCGAAGCGCCAGCTCGCCGCCACCTCGGGATCGCATTCGCGAGCTCCATGCAGGCAGCAACCGCTGTGTTGTATGACCAGCGATCAAAGTCCTCCGATACCTTCGCGACGGCTCGATGAACAGCTCTCCTAAGCTGCTCCGTCGCGCTACGCTGAGGAGCAGTGCTCACCGGGTCCTGCTGGAGCCCTGCCCGGTCGCTCAGATTCGCGGCCCTCGAACTCTCTGCTGGGCTTCCTCCGTCATCGCTCAGCGCAAGCCGCCATACCCTGTCGAGAAACCTACTGCAGCCTTCGATGAGCTCCCCCGTCTGCTCCGACCAGTCGACGTCTTCTGCAGGCGGGCCCACGAAGAGGTGGTAGAGACGCAGCGCGTCTGCTCCAACCGTGTCGAAATATGCCGATGGCGCGACGAGGTTCCCCTTGGACTTGGACATCTTCGTCCCCCCGAGCCTGATCATTCCCTGAGTGAACAGTCGGGAAAACGGCTCCCGCATCCCCTCGGGCACGAACCCAACATCTGCAAGTGCCTTGGTAAAGAACCTTGCGTACATCAGGTGGAGGATCGCGTGCTCGATACCACCTATGTACTGATCAACCGGCATCCACTGCTTCACGGCGTCCATGTCGAATGGTTTGTTGTCGGACCATGGATCGCAGAACCTGAGGAAGTACCATGACGAGTCGACGAAGGTGTCCATCGTGTCCGTTTCTCGACGGGCTCTCTGGGAGCACTTGGGACACGTCGTATTAACAAACCCATCGTGGGAGGCGAGTGGGGACTCACCGGTCGGTAGTAGCTGCACGTCATCAGGGGCAAGAACAGGTAGTTGCTCGTCGGGGACCGTGACAATTCCACACGATTCGCAGTACACGACCGGTATGGGACAACCCCAGTAGCGCTGGCGGCTCACAAGCCAGTCCCGCAACCTGTACTTGACTGCGCGCCTGCCGACCTCATGGCCTTCAAGCCAAGCGATCGCCCGCTCGATCGCCTCCTGGATACTCAGCCCGTCCAACCATTCGCTGTTGATCTTCAGCCCGTCACCAGTCCAAGCGCCACCATCAAAAGACTCCGGGACCTCCACGGTGCGCACGATCGGAAGGCCGTGGAGCTGAGCAAACTCCCAGTCGCGCTCGTCTTCGGCCGGAACCGCCATAATAGCGCCTGTGCCGTACGACATCAGCACGTAGTCTGCAATATAAAGCGGCACCGGCTTACCGGTGACCGGGTTCACAACCCTGCTCCCAGTGAACGCTCCGCGCTTTGCAAGCCCACCCCCTGAAGAGGTGCGTTCGATCTCAGACAGCTTCCGAGAGCGCTCGACAAGCGCCTCCACCTCTGAGCGACACTCGGGTGCAGTCAGCTCCTTTACCATCGGGTGCTCGGGGGCGAGCACCGCGTACGTCATGCCAAACAGCGTATCGGGGCGCGTCGTGAACACCCGGATCGCGATCCCGGGTCGACCCTCGACCGGGAGATCCACCTCAGCGCCCACGGATCGGCCGATCCAGTTCTTCTGCATCACCTTCACCCGTTCCGGCCACTCCAGCGCCTCGAGATCCGCCAGCAGCTCCTCGGCATATGCTGTTATTCGAAAGAACCACTGCTCCAGGCTCCGCTTCGCAACCTGATCGCCTGAGCGCTCGCATGTCCCGTCCGAGAGGACCTGCTCGTTCGCGAGCACCGTCTTGCATCCAGGACACCAGTTCACAGAGGCGGTGCCTCTGTAGGCAAGGCCTGCATCAAAGAGGCGCTTGAATATTACCTGGTTCCAGCGCATGTAGGCAGGGTCGTGGCTTCGCACCTCCCTTCGCCAGTCATAGACTGCACCAAGCGATACAAGGCTTTCCCTCAACTCGTCAATGCGTTGCTCGGTGAAGACCCTAGGGTGAACGCCGGTGGCTATAGCAGCGTTCTCCGCCGGAAGCCCGAAGGAGTCGAAACCGATCGGGGACAGCACCGCGTAGCCCTTCATCGTGCGATACCTAACCATGAGGTCACCGAACGTGTAGTTCCTCACATGACCTTGATGGGCAGGTCCACTCGGGTAGGGATACATGCACAGCACGTAGCAGTGCGGACGAGGGTCATCGCGATCAACCTCGTAATCGCCGTTCTCGAGCCACCGCCGCTGCCACTTGCGTTCGATACCTTGAACATCATAAGCCTTAGCCACTCACGGGATGCTACCCGAGAGAACATCGAGACCGCGACTCGCTTGCAGGCCAGCTATCGTCAAAGGATGGAAACGTTGAAACCTCAGGTGATCACAGAGACCGTCGAGGTGACGGGACATGTGATCGATTCCCCTACGCTCGCGATGATCCTCGACCGTATCCTTGCTAGCGGCGCGGACTACCGCATCACGGACATCGACATCGGGCGGACAAACCTCGACCAGAGCCATGTGGTAATCGATGTGAGCGCATCCGAACCCAAGCTGCTTGAGGACCTCCTGAGTGAGCTGCACGCCCACGGCGTGAACAGGACTGCTGGGGCAGGAGACGCAGAGCTGGTCGCATGCAACGATGACGGCGTGCTGCCAGATGGCTTCTATTCCACCACCAACCTACCCACCGAGGCCCGAATAACAGGACGATGGTTGAAGGTAGAGCTACCCGAGATGGACTGTGCCCTCGCGTTCGACCCGGCATCAGACCAGCTCCGAGCCGTTCCGATGCACAAGGTCAAAGCCCGTGACCTCGTTGTTGTAGGAGAGCGGGGGGTCAGGGTCAAAGCGCCAGAGCGAGCACGTGATACGACCAACTTCGAGTTCATGAGCTCAGACGCATCTTCGGAGAAGCCAAAGGAGATGATCGTCGCCCACATCGCAGAGCGCATGCGTGCAGCGCGAGCCGCCAACCCCGCTGGACGGATCCTTGCGGTATGCGGACCCGCAGTCATACACACCGGGGCTGGCCCCGCTCTTAGCCGCCTTGTGCGGCACGGCTGGATCGACGTTCTCTTTGCGGGAAACGGCTTTGCAGCCCACGACATCGAGTCGAACGTACTCGGAACCTCGCTCGGCGTCTCGATCGGTGACGGAGCCCAAGTCACAGGTGGCCATTCGAACCACCTTCGCGTGATCAATGCAGTGCGCAGGCATGGCTCCATAGCTGCCGCTGTGGAATCCGGCTACCTGCACTCCGGCGTGATGTACGAGACGATACGGAGAGGAGCCCCGTTCGTCCTGGCTGGATCGCTTCGCGATGACGGACCGCTGCCTGACGTGATCACCGATGTGCTGACAGCTGCTGACACGATGCGCTCGCACCTTAGCGGCGTGCGGGTGGCATTGATACTCGCTTCCACGCTGCATGCGATCGCGACTGGGAACCTCCTCGCATCCTCGGTCGAGACCTTTTGCGTCGACATCAACCACGCAGTCGTGACGAAACTCGCGGACCGGGGCAGCCACCAGGCACTTGGCGTGGTGACAGATGTCGGTTTGTTCACCTCCGCACTAGCGAGCGCTTTGTGTGACTCTTGAAGCCTCCCGGCCCTAAAGGGCCGAGATTCCGTGTCGACGCCCTGTCTCCTGCCGATACTGCTGGCAGGCCGTAGGGAGCGCCTGGTTCCCGGGGCATGTTGTTCATGCCGCCACCGATGTAGCTGTGGTGGCGTGGTCCGGTACCGGAATGTGGCCGAACACCTCTGTCGCACCACGACTGCGTCCCTTGTGACGGGCTGTGATGCGCGCCGCTGATCGCTGCGAGCAGCGACCCCGGCCTCGGTGCTTGGTACTACTCGACCTCGCCATCCCTCCGGCTTCTTGGAGGTGAGGTGCGAACGCCGCAAAGTTTGCTGCGGCTCCCTCTAAGTCGAGCAGGTCCTTGTTAGCACCATCAGCTCCAACAACGGGATCGACATACAGGCCGAGGAACGCGAAGAACAGGTCTCGTTGAGCCTCACGCCCGCAGTTGGAGCATCGGTGCCATCTCTGCGAGAGAAGTTTCTTCTCCCGGTGTCCACACACACAGGTCTTAGACAGAGCAGTAGTGCGGGTCGTATAACGGTACGCCTTGCCACCAGCATTCTCGGCTTTGTGGAACAAGAGTGCCATCGCTTCCCCAACTGCTCGATCACGCACTGAGCGCGGGTACATCTTTTGCCATGTGGCGTAGTTGAGCGCTTCGGATCGTACGTTGACCCCGTAGGCAAGCACCTCGTTGACGAACTTGCCATGCAGGGCCGTCCTGGTTGCCGCTATACAGCGGTAGAGCTCGGCTATCTGGACGAGAGTCTGTTGAGCGGCCTTGGTTCGGTTCTTCCACCACGCACAGGTCTTCTTGTGTTGTCCCATCTCATCGAAGCACTGTGGCGAACCCGCCCTGTGCTGGCGATCGAGATGGCGCTGCAATCGTGGCAGCTCTGCTTGGATGTCTTTGATACTCTCCGCGAGCACCCGGTGCCCTATGGCCTGCGGAACCGGGTTGTGTTCCGCATCTGCGACCACAACCGACATGATCGACGGTCCTACGTCGGCGCTGATGGTCCCCGTGCCTGTCTCATGACGGACGGGGGGACGCCCGTCGACCACGAACTGTACACGCAAGCTCGGCCGTCCCCGGATCATGTTGCGCACGATTCGGGTCTGGATCAGTCCCCGAGAAGCGATAAGGGACTCCAGGCGGCCTCGCTCAACTGCGACCTCCCTATCATGTCTCTTGGTCGGGTGCTTTGGTAAGGGTTCGACAGAGATGATCGTCTTCGACCAACGCACAGCGACCAGGTGCCCGTTGTCGAGGACTGGTTGTATGTCTCCGTACTTGTCAGAGCACTCCAACGAGCGCAGTCCTCTGGATGCGTTCTTGAACCGGGGCTTTCCGCGAAGACGCAGGCTCCAGCGGTTCACTGCATCAAAGGCCCGTGTAGCAAGACGCTGGGCCTCTTGGGCTCCGACGTGTTCCCTCACCCATGCCTTGCGCACGCTAGAGCTATAGGTTCTCATTGCCCTGTCTGTCAGGCTGACGTGAGACACCTTGTGATTCCACCATCCCACTAGGGCGAGACAGGAACATGTAGAACATGACCATGACAACTCCAACCTTGACACCTCACGCCCATAATGGAGTCGTGA
>JAJZXF010000131.1 GCA_021802485.1 Actinomycetes bacterium
CATACGTTCGCTGCTGAATTGCACCAAGATCTTCGTGGCGCACGAGTTGCTGGAAGGCCTGTGGCGCGCTTCCTAGGGGTCCTCAGGTAGCCCAGTCTTCAATTTTGAGCCAAGTTTTCAGGCTGCGTTTAAACCTTGAGCGTAGGTTTCGCGGCTTGCTCGAGCCTCAGCCCGGCAGCCTTGGCGGCTACCTGCCGCATCTGCTGGAGGATGCGTCGTAGCTCTCGGTCGTTATCGATCCACTCCTTGTAGAGCGCGGCTTCGGCGGGGTTGAGTCGTCGAGTGACGGTCTTGCCGTTCTTCTTCGCCGTCCATTGATAGTACGGGCCGTGCAGCTGGGGCGGGTCGGCGTGGCACTTGCAGCCCGGGGTCCCGCAGCGAGTATAGCGACGGGTGATACTGCCCGAGTAGATGAGGTCGATGTCGGCCAGCTGACCGGCTAGCTCACGGTAGCGGCGCTCGTGCTCGGCCAGTTGGTTGCTGTTCTTGGCTCGTGCCATGTAAGCCCCTTTGACTTTCCGTTGTTTTCTTCCCTATTGATCGCCCAGAAGGTCTCCGGTGGCTTCCGCCGCGACGAAGGAGCCCGGGCATTCCTCGCATTTCGAAGCTACCTGTCGACCGCCGCCAACCAAGAGATCAAACGCCTCGAAGCGCTACGGGAGCTGTTCAACGGTGAGCCGTGGATGCCCGCAGCACCCGGTGCGGGACCCTGAAAGATCGGACGGCCGTCTGGTTCGTGAGCCGGACTCCTGCCGGTGGTTTTTCGCGGAGCGGACACCTGGACACCTGGACACCCTCAATATCCGGCATGAACCCTTACAGTCCAACATTATGTGGTCTGTTTGTGGTCTGGCGGCATGGTTTGCCTAGACCGGGGCTGGAAGCATCGATACCAGCCGCTCTGGCTGCGGCACACAGCTCGGTGTCGTAAGCGACGATCGCGCGGGCATTCACTCGTAGCGCTGTGGCAAGGTGGATGGCATCAGCAGAACGCAGCCGTCCCGGCAGCAACGGCGCCGTAATCAGGTCAGCGTTCTCTATGTCTATGAGCCCAAGCACCGACAACGCGTCGGAAACCGTCTCATGCTCGATGTACTCAGGACGGCGGTTCGCTGCGCAATGCAGCTCGGTGTGCAAGAGGAACGAAGCCACCAGTGCGTCACCGCTGTCCCTGCATTTTTCCAGGTAGTCGGCCAGCTCAGCCGACTCCCCCTCCTCCACCAAGAGCTTCATCACTGCCGAGGTGTCGACATAGACGATCAACTATCGCCTCGGACGTCCGCGATGATCTCGCTACTTGACACTGGTACGGTTATACGTCGGATTTCGCGCAGATCTATCCGGCGGTCTGTAAGCGGCTCCCGAACCTTCCCCGTAGTTACTAGGCGCTCGTATGGCGTCAGCGAGGGGGGCATGAGCACCGCCGTTACCTCGCCATGATTGGTTACCTCGATCGTTTCTCCTGCGCTCACAGCATGGAGCACTTTCGAGCTGTTGTTCCGCAGTTCACGATGGCTGATCGTCCGCACGGTCACCTCCTCTGTAGCAATCGTAGCACACGACACACGGGTGCGCGAGTCGCGGCGATGGCTAAGACGGGCGAGAGAGTCTGACATCCTTCAATCACGGTATCCATATGGTCCCTAGATCGAACGAAGTCGGATATGCGTAACGCCACCTCCGTGGGTTCACCGCTGAGCTTGGCTATGGTTATCTACAGCGCACGCCACACAAACTTCCTGTTCAGCAAAGTGACAAGGCTGTCTTGCACCGCAGTCGCGGTGAGCTCACCCCGCCGGATGAGAGGGTATCCAACAGTTCAGCGAAACATACCCACCTGTGAACGTTTATGGTAGGAGGCAACCGTGAAGTTGTAGGTTTCGGCTCATCAACAGGGCGTGAGCTACAAGACTGCCTGGACTTGGTTCAAGGAAGGCAAGCTTCCTGTCCCTGCTACCCAGTTGCCAATCCGAAGCCGGCAGCTGCCTCGAGGCCGATGTGGGGCATGCCCACAACTCCGCCCCAGGCGCCATGTGCCACAGGACCGGCAAGGATAGCTAGGAGGAGGGAGGTTGCAGCACTTCGCCCGGCGAGCACCACGACACGTCCGCGTCGGAGCCCTCGATCAGGGAAGAGGCCCGCGATGGGGGCGAGAACGTCAAGCAACATCTCGTCGTCCGAGAGCTGCTCTGTTCCAGCTACACGACGGGCAACATCATGGAGCGCAGTTCGAGCTGCGCTCCGGTTGCGAATGGATTCGCTCTCCACGTTCCTGGAGTGTAGCAAACATACGTTCGCTGCTGAATTGCACCAAGATCTTCGTGGCGCACGAGTTGCTGGAAGGCCTGTGGCGCGCTTCCTAGGGGTCCTCAGGTAGCCCAGTCTTCAATTTTGAGCCAAGTTTTCAGGCTGCGGTGCGCAAGCGCGCGTGGTCAAGATAGTCGCTGATGTGAGTTTCGATGGTCGCAAGGGCGCGTCGTAGTCCGAGGGGAGCAGGTGGGGCGTCAGCTGCAAGAAGGAGAGGTCGAACGCGCCGGCCGAGCTTTGCATGGGTAACGGCACAGCGGACTGCTTGCGACGCAAGGATGCAGGTGTGAGCCACAAGTCCCCAAATGCGTAGTTGTCCATCGTGGCTCGGTCGGTGTGACGCCTATGATCTAATAGGACGACGGTGTGAAGTCGTCCGCCTACGCTCACCGGCAAGGCATCGGCTACCGGGCTGCGTGGGAGAGGTACAGGAAGGGGCGTATCCCCGGTGCTGTTCTCGATGAGTCGGGCCATGTGGTCGTTCCTGACCCACAATCGCAGAAGCTGCCGATGGCGGCTGTGTACGCCAGGGTGTCGTCGCACCCGCAGAAACACGATCTGGATCGCCAAGGCGAACGTCTGGTGACCTACGCGAACGCTCGCGGCTACGAGGTCGTCGCTGTGGTCAGAGATCGCCTCGGGGGTGAACGACCATCGGCGTCGGCTCACCAAGCTGCTCGCAAACCCGGAGTGGGGAACGCTTGTGGTGGAGCACAAGGACCATCTCGGCCTCGTCGGGTTCGGATGGTTCGAGGTGTTGCTGAGCGCGCAGGGCAAGCGTGTCGATGTTGCCAACCAGGCCGAGGACGACCACTCGGACCTGATGGCCGACTTTATGGCGATCGTCTACAGCTTCGCGGTCCGTATGTACGGCTTACGTTCCGCCAAGCGGCGCTCCAACCGGGTGAAGAAAGCGATGACGGCCCCGATCGAAGACGACGAAACGGTGGCGGCATGACTGCGACAACCAACAGGACGAAGAAGCTGCCGGTCGTGCGTGCCTACCGGCTGGAGAACCGGGCCAATGTAGGCAAAGCCGAAAGAGTCGCTGCTGTGGCGCCCGAGTACCAGGCAGCTGCCAAGGTGATTGAGGCGAACCAGATGCGGGCGTTCGTCCAGCATGGGGAGAAGTTCTGGAACCGACGTGAGCCGGGGCTCGCTCCTGGTACCGCCGAGACCTTGCGCCGAGCGAAGGAGCGACCGGCAACACCGCGCCCAACTACAGACGGGCTAGTTCGCCAACCGGGCGAGCGGGGACGCGGCAAACGAAGACTCGTGAACTACCTCCGCCTGAAGGCGGAGGCTTCTTCCCTCGCCGACTAACTTTGGCTTCCGGACCTCTGCCGTCGATGTCCGCGTCATAGTCACGCGAGCTTCCGAACGGTGATGTGGCCCGTCTCTTGATTCCCGCTTCCACGCCGTCCCTGATGCTCGGGCTCTGCCCCAGACGAGTCTGGATCCAAGTTGTTGCCTTGGAGGGCTGCCACCGGCGTTCCACCGGCGAGAGCGAGTTTGATCCCCCGCTCACGGATGATGATTGCGGCGTTGATGTCCGCATGAGCCTTGTGTCCACAGGCGACACAGATGAATACCGACCGGCTTGCTCGATTGGCCTTGTTGGTATACCCGCACTCTGGGCAGGTGATCGAGGTCCCCGGTGCCGGGACACACAGTGTCCCGTGGCCGTGGCAGACGACCTTGTCCTCCGTGCGGGAGAGGATGGCCCCAAGAGCTTTGTCGAGCAGGCCCCGGTTGAGGCCGGCCTTCTGCGCAACTCTCTTGCCGGGATTGTCGACGGTCCCCTTGGCCGAACGGGTCATTGCAGGCAGGTGGAGGTCTTCGAAGATGGACAGGCGGTGGTTCTTCGCCAGTCCGTAGCTCTCTTGCTCCACGAAGTCGTTCCTGCGCCGACGAGCTCGGCCGTACAGAGCGGCTATCGCCAACTCCGTATCCTTTTGTTTCCCCGACTTGTACTTGGTCGGTGCTCCTTTCGCTCTCGCTCTCGTATTCTCGGACTTGCGGGCCGCCTTCTTGCGCTCCCGTGCTTTCTCCAGGCGGCGTAGCCGTTCTTTCTCCTTCGGGGTCCAGTTCTCCCGGTTGATTAACTCCCCGTCGGAGGTTGCGATTGCAACCGCTATGCCCCGGTCGATTCCAACGGTGGTGCCCTCTTCGGCCAGAGGCTTGGTCGGCTGGCGCTTGTGGCGCTCGCACAGGAGAGAGATGAACAATTTCCCGTCTGGCTCGATCACGACCGTTGCCGAGGTGATGCGGCTGCCAACCAGTGGACGGTGAGCCTTGACCAGGATCCAGTCGACGCCTTGGATCTTCACCTCGCCCCAGCGGCGGGAGAGACGCCGGAATTTCACACCCTGGGGGTCTCGGAAGCTCGCCCGGCTGCCCTTCCTGGTCCAGGTCGGATACCAGGACTGGCCGGAGACGAACCGATGGTAGGCGGTGTCGGTGTCACGGATCGCCTGCTGGAGGATTTGGGACGGGGCATCGGCCAACCAAGGAGTGAGTTCGGGGTCGTCCCGCAACTCCTTCATGTCCGCCGACTGACGGGTGTAGCTCGGGGAGCGGACTCCGAGCCGATGGGCCAGGTCCCGCTGCTCTTTGGCAAGGTTCTTTACAAACCGGCAGCTGCCGTCAATACGCATGATTTTGCCGGTCTGCTCGGAGGTTGGATAGCCCCGATAGCGGATGGCTACGCGGCCCCGCTCATTGTTCGGGTCCTTCTTCTTCCATCTCCGGCGCTTCTTCTCAGTCATGGGACACGCCTGACGAGGCAGCCGCTTGCCAGATCAAGATCGGTCATCCGGGCCACGCCTCGAGAACTCGGGCGAAGGGACGGTGTCTTGAGCGGATTCATATCTCCTCTATGCACCGACAACAGAACCGGGGTGCATTGTGGCGGACGGGCAGCTTTGTTCCCAGCGAGCTTCCGCTCTTTGACCCCGCAACAGCGGTTCAACATAGTTGTTCGGATTACGTTTCACTGTCTCTTGGTATAGCGGATGGTAGTATTGGTGTCATGCCAGAAACGCCCAATATCCGTCGCGGCAGACAGGCTACTTGGGCATGTCATGCTCATTTGGTGTTTGTGACTAAGAGGCCGCGCGGATAGGAAATATGGCCGCTGGCCTGGGCTTTTACACCTAAGAAGAAAACATCCACCGGTCGTGGGTGTTGCCCTGAGATAATCAGGGCTGTACTACACCCAACGACCAAGTG
>JAJZXF010000132.1 GCA_021802485.1 Actinomycetes bacterium
TCAGCGACAAGGAGATGAAGGACCTTTCGATCCGCCACCACGACATCCAGCCCAATCGCAACTACACCATCAGTCCCAAGTGACCCGTCACCCGAAAGTGGGAAGTTATTTTTGCGTCAGCCCTAAGGTGAGAAAGTCCGCGACTTCTCTCACGTCGCATCATGCCTGGTAATGGGCTATGGTTTCGCGGACGTGAATGGATACGAAGACAGGTAGGGAGCGATGTTGAGCAAGGACCCCGCCACGCTGAACCCGGGCGAGTTGTTTGACGGACGATACAAGATCAAGCGGCGACTGGGGGCTGGAGACCGCAAGGTCACTTACCTGGCTGTCGACGAAAAGAATGATCGTGAAGTAGCACTGAGCGTTGTACGACCGAATGCGGTCCCCCAAGACCCTGGGGGTACAGAGCGTGAAGCAAAGGTGCTCGGGCGTATCGGCAGCCACGACAATATCGTTTCGCTGTACGAATCTGAGATTAAGGCCATCCCTCAGTACATCGTGTTCGAGTACCTTGCAGGTGGGACCCTGGCAGAGTTCCTGCACGAGTCAGGACCGCTTCCGCCGGAGAAGATTTACCGACTGGCACGACAGGTGTGTCGTGGGTTGGCCCATCTGCACGACAAAGGTCTCATTCACCGGGACGTCTCTCCTCCGAACATTTGGCTTGACGAGCGCGGGGCTGCGCATCTCGGGGATTTCGACTCTGCCATCTGGGTCGCGGACAGTAGCCAGCGGCGGCCAATAACCACGAATTCCTTTGCCGCTCCTGAGGAAAAGAGTGGTGACGCCCTAGATCCTCGGTCCGACTTGTTTTCCCTCGGTGGCCTCCTCTATGTGCTCGCTATGGGCGGTGACCGGCTTGAAGATGTCCGATCGCTTCGGAGTCAACGTGTCGACCTGCCTTCGTCCTTCGCTGACCTCGTCGAAGCCCTTGTGGCTTCGTCGCCGGCGGACCGCCCAGCCGATGCCGATGCCGTCCTGACCTGGCTTGAGGACATTAGGCATGCCTCCAATTTCGAAAGCCTTCTCGGGCAGGATGAGAGCATTGGGCTCGAGTTCAAGGCGTCGCTCCATCATCTGTTCGGTCCCTTGCCTGGAGAACTGCAGAAGAAGGTGGACCTTGGTGTGCTGACGATGGAGGACGCAGAAAAGGAAGCCAGGAACGGGGTGCAGCGTGCTGCGGCCAAGACGATCGCCGCCTTTTTTAACAGCGAAGGTGGCACGCTTGTAATTGGTGTTACTGACCACCGCGACGTGGTCGGTATCGAACCGGACTTTCCCAACCTGAGTAAACGTCAAAATGCAGATGGGTGGCTCAACGAGTTCCAAGGCTTGGTCATGAGCACGTTGGGACCGGAGACGTGGAGCTGTCTCCGGGTGTCGCTCGTCCAGCATGAGGGCGCCACAGTCGCACTCGTGTCTTGTCCTCGGCGAGCAATCGACACATGGCTCACAATGCCGGGGAAAAAACAGGAGTTTTCCATTCGGACCGCGAACGGAACCGAGGCGCTGGAGGGGCCGGGCCTCGTAAAGTATGTGCGTGAGCACTGGATGTCATGAGCAGCAATCGGACGGGCTGATGGGACTGAAGACCAATCTCAGGCGTACCTTCCGCCTGCTCAAGGCGTTGGCCACCGATGAGCGCATCCCGCGACCCGTGCGGTGGCTGATCGGCGTCTCACTCGCAGTCAAGGCCGTCCCTTTCCCAGACTTCGGGGTCGACGAGGTCGGGCTGCTCGTCGCTTTCATTCTCCTCTCGACCGTGTACCGTCAGGAGTTCCGGACGATTCGTGCGGAGTTGCTGGCGCAAGAGACGATCACCGAGACAGAGGCTGGGTCACCTCGATAGCGACGCTTGGCGAGAGGTCGAGCAGAGGCTCTTCATGGTCGTGATCCTTCGTTCGCTTGAAGGCGCGGCTTCAGGTCGTTGCGAACCACACCCTCTTGCAATCTGAGAGAACGCGTAGCGCTCGGCCGATCCCCACAGGTGCATCTCGGTGCCAAGAGCACTCTCGTCTCCCTTGTGCCAGCAGTCCCCCTCCAGCTTGTAGCCGTCGGGGTCCTCCGAGGCTGGTTGCAACACACACTGGATGCTCACGCGTGCCTCTGTTGCTGCTGCCAGCTTGGCCTTTTTGGGACTTGTGGGTCCTACCCAGCAGAGGACACCTCAGCCAGCACCGCTGTGACCTCTTGTCGCAACTTGCGTCCGTTCCTCGCACCGTAGAGCTGTGCCAGCAGCGAAAGACAACACGACGGCCAACAGATCGTTTACCAACTCGTTGTCGGCATCGCAGCCTTCGCTGCTCTCGGCATCGACTACTGCCAGGCTCACCCCGAGCACGCCAAACAGCTGCGTTGGGTACTCGTACCCGAAGCGTGCAAGACAGTCTGGGTGTTGAGCGCCACGCTGGTTGAGCATGCCCGGGGCGTCTGGCGCCATGTTGGATGAGCACGGCGTGATGTGCACTGTGGCATTAGCACGTGTTCCCTCGCCGGGAAATCCGTTGAAGCCGCTGTAAGTGCTCCATCGCATACTTAGAGCGCTCAGGAGGCGAAGGGCCAGCGGAGCCGGCTCTAGCCGTTAGAATGTGTTCGTGACACACCTTGGCATCCGGATCTTTGGTGATCCGGTTCTTAGAAACGCTACCCCTGACATCTCCGAGATTGATAGCTCTCTAGTGCGCTTGGTGGGAGACATGATCGATACGATGCATGACGCTCCAGGTGTGGGGCTTGCGGCTACGCAGGTGGGGGTGCAGAAGAGGGTTTTTGTCTACGACGTTGGGGACGGAGCGAAGGCCGTGGTGAACCCGCGAATCTCCGAGGCCAGGGGGGAATGGACCTACGAGGAAGGTTGTCTGTCGTTGCCGGGACTGTCGTGGTCGATCACGCGGCCGAATGAAGTCCATTTGGAGGGCATGGATCTTGATGGGAAGGAGATCTCCATTGATGCTGGAGATCTCCTTGGAAGGGTATTTCAGCACGAAGTCGATCATCTAGACGGTGTGCTTCTACTAGAGCGCCTAGATGAAGACCAGCGCAAGGAGGCCATGAGGGTGCTCAGGGAAATGACCTTGGACCCGTTGTCTGGTCGCCGTGGAGCGCCGGCCTAGGCGCTTGGCCGAGACAGACCTTCCTCGTCGAAACCTCGTATGTGTTGACTGGCGAAGCCATGTCACGTCGGGGCTTATCAGCGGACTTGCTCGTGACCCAACCAGGTGCTTATGAGCCGCTTGGCGTTTCTTGGCACACCTATTGAAGCAGCCGTATGCCTAAGGGCTCTTGTGGAGGAAGGCCATGAGATCGTGATGGTGGTGACGCGACCTGATGGACGAGAGGGTAGGGGCCATCGAGTGAAGCGGAGCCCTGTCCGTGAGGTTGCGGATGATCTCGGTTTGAGGGTGTCAGAGCGAACGGCGGATGCCGCTACAGCGGGGGCAGAACTCGGCGTGGTCGTCGCCTACGGTCGGATGATACCTGCCAGCGTCCTCCACCAACTCCCCTTTGTCAATGTTCATTTTTCCCTCCTTCCCCGGTGGCGTGGCGCAGCGCCAGTCGAATGGGCGATCTTGACTGGAGATTCGCGAACGGGCGTTTCGCTCATGGCCCTTGACGAAGGTCTCGACACCGGTGACGTCTATGCGACACGTGCCGTCGAGATTTCAGAGGATGACACCGCGGCGACGCTGCGCTCGAGGCTCACCACAGTGGGCAAGGAGATGCTCCTGGAGGCTCTGGCAGGTGGCGCGGGCTCGCTCGGGACGCCACGCCCGCAGGAAGGCGACTCCACTTACGCTCCGAAGATCACCCAGGAGATGCTGAGACTCGAATGGTCTCGCAGTGCTGAGGGTCTGCGTAGGGTGGTCCGCGTAGGCGGAGCTTGGACGGTGTTCCGCGGCAGGCGCTTGAAGGTTCACGATGCGCGAGTCTTCCCGCTTCCGCTGGGTTCAAAGGGGCCGGAGGGCCCGGGAAGGCTCGCTCTGGTGAAAACGCCAGAGTGGCTCGGAGCTGCGGGGGGTGAGTTTTCGTCTGGGGCTGCGACGGCCACGCAGGGGGGTAGTCCCAGTAATAACCCGCCTGCTCATGTAGTGGCTGGATGCGGTGCGGGACTCCTGGAGCTGGTCACCATTCAGGTTGAGGGGCGAAAGCCCATGTCTGGCACGCAGTGGTGGTCTGGGGCCCGCCCGGCGGTTTCCGACGTGCTCGGCAGTTGAGGGGTTCACAATCACTGAGCAGGAACCAGCTTGGGCACGGGCCCAACGTCACAAGTCCAGGACTTGTCCCGGAGGTTATGTATGCTCGCTAGGGTGATCCGTATAGCGCCGTCGCTCTTGGCTTCCGATCTTTCGTATCTGGCAGGTGCGGCTGAGCAGGTGTCGAACAATGCGGACTGGCTGCACATCGATGTGATGGACGGCCACTTCGTGCCAAACCTGACGATTGGCCCGCCTGTGGTTGCCTCGTTGCGAGCCCGCACTAGTCTTTATTTCGACTGCCACTTGATGGTTTCAAATCCCGGCGAGCTCTTGGAGGCATTTCGCTCCGCTGGAGCGGACGGCTGCAGTGTGCATGTGGAGGTCGGGGACACCTCCGCACTGCTTGCCCAGATGAGAGGACTTGGCCTAAAGGTCGGCCTAGCATTGAACCCCGACACCCCACTGGACGCTGCGTTGCCGTACCTTGGCCAGCTGGACGTTCTTCTCGTCATGACGGTCTTTCCTGGTCTCGGCGGCCAGGAGTTCATCCGCGGGCCGCTGGATAAGGTGAAGCTGGCACGCAAGTTCGCGGAGGATCATGGGCTTGCGCTCGACATAGAGGTGGACGGCGGCATCAATGCCGCAACTGGTCGAGAATCGGTCCTGGCGGGTGCGAATGTACTGGTTGCAGGCACTGCGATCTTTGGAACGCCATCCCCTGCTGCCTCGGTGCGGGACATCAGGAAGGAAGCCCTTGCAGCGCTTGTGCCCGGTCCGGCCTACGATGGATAGTCAGGCAGTTCAGCACCCGGGGACGCGGTGGCGCATGATCTGATGCCAGCAGGCTGTGCGCTATATGGTGCATGCCGTTTTTTTGGGGCCGCTAGCTCATCGGGTAGAGCAGGGGACTTTTAATCCCAAGGTGCCGGGTTCGAGCCCCGGGCGGCCCACCGGAAAAGACCTGGTAGGCAGCTTGCAGAGCGAGTTGATAGGTCGAAAACCAGATGCGCTTGCTACTGGATGCTACTGATTCACCGGAGCTGCTACTGGAGGGCCAGTAGCAGAGGATGGACCTGGCGATGCCTGGGAGGTAACCACTTGGACCATTGGCGTCTTGACGGATTGACGCCATCAGAGCATTATGGAGTTATGAGCTATGCGCGGCCGCAACCCCCTTCCGTAAGGGAGGGGTTGCGGCCGCTTCCCCTTCGGAGGCCGACCTACTCGGTTCGGGGACTGCTGGTTCTCGATGTAGGACTTGATGATCTCGAGTGGTGCCCCACCTGCCGAAACGACGCAGTACGAGGGGGACCAGAAGTGCT
>JAJZXF010000032.1 GCA_021802485.1 Actinomycetes bacterium
TCCGATCTGTAAGTTCCCAAGAGCTTGACCTCACGGTGCCACAGCGGGGCAAGATCCACCTTTACGGTCCCGGGCATGCCCACGAGAACGATACGGCCACGCGGACATACTGTCTCGAGAGCGCTCTCGAGCGTGGTAGCGGAGCCAACGCAGTCGAACACGATGTCTGCTCCACGAGTCAGATGCCGCCCGACGCTGAGCGACCCGCTGAGACGCCGTGCGGCTCCACTCAGATGCTCGGGGCTGACGACGAGGTCGGCTCCCAGGTCTGACGCCAGTTCCCGCTGGTGATTGTGTTTTGCCCCGACCAGCACGCGGGTCTCCGGAGCGAGCCGCTTGATTGCAGCCAATGTGCAAAGCCCCAGGGTTCCTGCCCCTGACACTATTGCAAGCTCGCTGCCGTCGAGTTTTCCTGCAAGTGCCGCGTGAACAGCGCAGGCAGCCGGTTCGACCATGACCGCAGCCTCATCGCTCATATATTGGGGAACGTCGTGGCACTGACTCTCGTGCACAACAAGCGAGGTGGACCACCCACCTCCGGTCGAGGCGCAGTAGCCGGTCTGGAGCCCCGGCCCGAGATCCCCGAACGCGGTATGTTCGCAGAGCTCCCGCAATCCGCGGCGACACTTCGGACATTGCGGTTCGAAGTTCCTCGTAGCACATCCGAGCACTGACTCGACCACCACCCGGCGATCGCCAGCGCCTTGCCTGTCGTCATGCAGAGTTCCCACGATCTCATGTCCAGGAACAAACGGAAGGCTGACGAAGTTCTCGAAGTACCATGAACTGCGACCGTCAAGAGTTGCGAGGTCGGAACCGCATATCCCCGCGAGTATCGGCGACAGGCGTCGCCAGCCAGATCCCGGCAGGTCCGGCGGCTTTGTCTCACACAGCCTGAGTGGACCGTAGCGAGTCCCGCGTCCGGATCCGATGAGCCGAGAGGTGACGCTAGCGAACGCGTAACGAGGGATGCTTCGCTCGAAGACGAGGGCCTTCACGCTCGCCCTCCTTGCCTTAGTCCGCGCCCCATTCCCAAGCGCCTCACGCGCTCTGAGCGTTGTGGAAGTGGGCCAAGTGGCAAGCGCCACTGATCAAAGCCCGCTGACTTGGTCCATCGCTCAATTGGCCATCCACGGCGCTGAGCGATGACAGCGAGCCTTGCCTCCGGATTCACTACGACCGGGTTTCCCACGATCTCGAGCATTGGGAGGTCGCTCGTCGAATCAGCGTACGCGACAGCCTCGTCTAGCGAGAGGCCCTCCGAGTCTGCATACTCGCGTATGAGTGTCGCGCGAACCTCACCTGTGGGCGGTGGCGCGTCTAGGTGGCCGGTCAATCGTCCGTCTCCAGCGACCTCGAGTCGCGCGCATGCAACTTCGTCGAACAGGACGCGCATCGGCTCCACTATGAAGTCTAGGGAACCGGTCACGAGGAGGGTGTGGTGCCCTGCAGCACGGTGCTGGCGGACACGCCTGATTCCCTCAGGGAAGGCGCGTTCGAGGAGAAGGTTGGAGAACATCTCGGATGCGTCAGAGCACAGCTGGTCCGCAGGCTCGAATTCATAGCGCCGGTAGAAGGCGCGCAAGAAGTCTCCCCGGTCCCTCATGTCCATCGCGACGAGCCGTGGCGCATCCTTGATGAGGGACAGGACCAGTTTGAGGCGTTCGTCCAAGGATAGGTGCCGTGATGCAAGCCACGCGTAAGTGTCGACGACGTTTGACGCCATCAGCGTGTTCTCAAGGTCGAAAACCGCAAGGCGTTTGCCTGGGGCTAGGACCGACCGGCGCACACGCTCGGAGCGGGTCATGCGAGCGTGGGAGTTCGGGTTGGTACGAACCCTTGAGTGTTCGACAACCGAAGGAAGATGGACCATGTTCACGTACTGGTCCCAGTCGACTGTCGCAGGGTCAAAGGAGAAAGCCCTGCGGTCTTCTTCTGTCAGCGAGTCATGTAGACCAATCAGGCGGGAGGTTGAAAAACGGGCCTCTGTCTCCATGTAGGCACCGTAGAGTTCTACATAACCGAGGGCCCGTTCGGCCTGGCTCTTTTGCTGCTCCAGGCGAGTGAACGCATCCGGGTTCTTGGTCCTGAGTGGTAGAGCGGCAATTGCCTTCTCCGCGAGCGTCAGCACCTTTGTCGTTCGGTTGAGCTGGCGTTGGACTCTCCCTCGTCCAGGGAAGGTCCATGACGGAACGACGATGGGCTGGCCATTATCGTCATAGAGCGGATGTTCGGTGAACCAGGCGCGGATCAGCTCCACAAGCCTGTCGTAGCGCAACGGGTTCCTTTCGCCCGACGCGACGTGGAATGCCCTCGCCCCTTCGGGCGAGGGCCCTGTCGCGGCAATCGCAATAGCCGCAGCTACCACAAGGTCGACTGGGATCACGTCGACTATCCCCTCCGGCGTCCCAGGAAACTCCTTTAGTAGTCCCTTTGCGTACGACACGATCACCGGATCGCCCATTCTAAAGCCCCTGATCCATCCGGGTCGTGGCTCGTTCAGTGAGGATTCGATGATGGACGGGCGCAAAATGGTGACCGGAACCTCGCCCCGGGTTTCGAGTAAGGCAACCTCTCCGAGCGCTTTGGTGTACGCGTACGAGTCAGGCCATCCAAGCATATGAGCTCTGGAAATGCCGGCCCTTACCATTCGCGCCCGGACCCAATCTTCGCGGAGTTTTTCGGCGCGCTCCGCGAGCAGATGTACGCCAGCAGCGCCGAGTTCGGATCTTGCAGCGCGACTGAACTTCGTGATCATCTCGGGTTCCCTGCTTCTTGCGTCGAGATCCGATCGTGCTCTGCGCGAAGCACTCACCTCGTGACGCCAGTCGATCCCGACAGATGTCGCAGCGCCGCCGAGGAGGTCCTCTGCAATACGGCCCTTGCGGGTCGCTGATACGTAGGCGGTGGAGATGGACACGAGGTGGGGAACGCGAGAGCTTCCCGATTCGGATGCCGTTTCAGACGCCTGGTCGCGCACGTCGAGGATCGCTTGGGCGACGCGAGAGGGACCAAGGAGGTTCACCTCTACAGCTGAATCGAGCGGGGAGTCGAAACTTACGGTTGCAGCCGAATGGATCACGACATCACAGCCAGCCAGAATTTCGCGCCCAGCATGATCAAGGCCAAGCCCGTCCCGGGTGACGTCACCCTCCATGACCAGAACACGGCGTTCGATCTCTGGGTCGAAATGCTCTCCCAGCTCGGAGCGCAAGCGGTCAAAACAGTTGTTCCGGATGATCTCCTTCTCGACCCTCCGGGCTGCGCTTACGCGCTGCCCTGGTCGTACGAGAAGGGCAAGCTCACAACCGGGAACGCAGCGGAGCAAGCGTTCAACTAGTGCGGTACCGACAAAACCAGTCGCTCCCGTGATGCCGATGCGTCGTCCGGCCAGTGCATCGGCGATCATCCGTACTCGTTTACCATATTGCCGAGCGTCCGTCTACTGCTCGCCACGGCGCTTCGAGACGTTCTTCGGCGCCTTCGCGGCGACCTTTGGCGGCGTGTAGCGTTTCGACGGCGGGGGCGGTGGGGGTGGTCTCATGATGAGTTCCGGCTGCTCTGGCTCCCTGCCTAGGATGCGGCGGAAGAACCCCCCCAGTGAAGCTGGGTGCTTGGTGGAGCCATTTGTCGAAGCTGGGGAGCTAGCCGAGGATCCTCGCGCGAGCGCACCTCCCCGCGCCCCGGATCTTCCCGGGGCGGTACCCCGGCTGGCGTTAGCGGTTCGACTGCCTCCACTGCCTGACGAACGTGCCGAACCGTTCGATGCACGCGCCGCGGCCCTTGCCGCGTCTGCGGCTTCTTTGTTGAAGCGCCACGAACGGACCAACAGCCATCCGCCCAGCGCCAGAAACGGTAGGCCAAGGACGAAGCTTCCCAGTGAGGTCGACATGAACGCGAGGAACAATGCGCTGAAGGCAACCAGCGCGCGGCGTCCGATGAACGTCGAGATCGCAAGCATCGCGGCCATCGCCAGCCCAATTGCAAGAAAGTCAGCAGGGGCGAGCTGACCCTGACGGACCGGAACATGCAAATTTGGTATGAGCGCTACCCCGAAGATTGCTACCGCGGCCGCGGCAGCTGCGTACGAGTAGTTCCGCTCGCGCGGCTCGAGGTGTTTCACGCGCGCTATTGCAGCCGCGACCGCGGGAGATTGCTCAGCGTCCTTCCCAGGCTTTTCGGGTGTCTTGATGCCTTCGGTGCCGGAGGTCACCTCGGGGCCGTCTGCCTGGCTTTTTCGTCTCACGATATCCTCGAACTCAGGTACGTAGTCTTCCTCGTCGTTTTCGGCTCACTAGCGCTCACGAGGGCACAGCGCTGCAACCTGCTCGAGGCATGGACCCAAGCATGTACCAGCGCTCAGGCGCCTTCTCTTCTCCGAACTACTATCCTTGCAGGATACTTGACTAGGGAGGGCTCGCAAACCCACGGCTCGCATGCTTGGGTTTTCTCGGTGCACACCATCGCAGAGGAACCTTCGGTGCTACGTACCTCGCGGCTGAAGCCACTTAGAGTTAACCGGGTAATCCAATGCTGTGTTCGAGTCATGGTCTTACGATGGAGGCTCCGCGAGTTGCGTCATCAGCTCGAGGCGTATGCCACCTGGAGCTTCGACGAATGCTATGCGCCGAGTGCCAAAGCCCCCGGTCACAACCTCTGGCCCCCAGACGACTTGAAGACCGTCGATCGCCGCGTCCAGGTCGTCAACTGCGAAGACTGCGTGCAGGAAGCATTCCTCGGGTAGATCCACGCGATCCTCGTACAGCGCCCGGGAAAAGAGGCTGATTTGGACGGGTCCCATCTGGAGGTCTACCCGACGCGCACCGCGCCACTCCTCCGGGACACCCACGTGGGCGCCGAGCCTACGGTATGCCTCCATCGCTTTCTCGATGTCGGGTACCTTCACGGCCAGGTTCGCAAAGCCCGTGACTGCCATCCCTGCATTCTACGTTGATCAAACCGACGCAGTTTGTCGAAAATGGAGCGTTTGCTCGTGAGGACCGAGACCGGGACATTATTGGACGTTCGTTTTCTCTTGCCCGTCAGGTGTTGCGATCCGTCCGGTTCGATTAGCGTGGTGTGTGATGAATGGGCTGGCGAGCGAGCAGGTCAACCAGAACAGCTGGATGGATTCCGAGCGCGGTCTCGCAGATGCGGGTGGGGACCAGATTAGAAGACAGCGGAGCTTGTGTCTCGTAGCCATCCAGCTTGGTTTCGGGCTGTAGCCGGTCGGTCTGGGCCATGGCAACCCCCATCCCGATCAACCGGCCAGTCAGGGTGGCGCTGGTCGGTGTCGGAAAGATCTGTGACCTGACAAGTAGGGCGTATACGCAGTCTGTTGAGGCAGAGGTGGTTGGTCTTTGCGACCCGGATAGTGAGAATCTTGAGCGCCGTGGCAGGCAGTTCCCTGATGCGGCACGCTTTTCAAGCCTGGACGATCTCCTGCAGTCGAGCATTGGAATTGACATGGTCGAGATAGGCGTTCCTACTCCGATGCACTGTGAGGTGGCCTGCCGGGTACTTGATGCGGGTCATCATGTGAACCTGCAGAAACCGATGGCTACCTCGCTCGACGAGGCGGACCGGATGATAGCCGCGTCCCATGCCTCTGGCGCCGCTCTCCGGGTGATGGAGCCCTTTATCTTCTTCGAACCGCTGGAAACCCTTAAGGCCGTTGTCGAATCCGGTGAGATAGGTGATGTGGCGGGCTTTCATATGAAGATGGTTGGGACCGGGCTTGGCGGCTGGGATGTGCCTTGGTCAACCCTGTCCTGGCAGTTTCGCCAGATGCAGGACAAAGGCCTTGGCATCCTAGTTTTCGACGATGGCTGGCATAAGTTCGCGGTCGCGAACTGGCTGTTCGGTCCGGTAGCAGAGGTCATGGCCTGGGTGGGTCAGACGAAGTTCAGCGACGAGATTGTCATAGACGCCCCAGCCACGATCATGTGGAACCATGTCAACGGTGTGCGGGGGGTCTTCGACCTGACACTCGCCCCCGACACCTACATGCGCTCGAAGTACTACTCCAGCGATGAGCGGTTCGAAGTCACAGGGACCAAAGGGTTCGCCCGGGTTAATCACTGTGTGGCCTACGGCCTTAACCAGCCGTCACTCGAGGTCTACTCCGGCGGAGTCATGCGTTCCTATCACGAACTCGACGACGACTGGGGGACGAGCTTCGTGCGCCAGACCGAACACTACCTGCGCTGGCTGAGAACGGGCGAGGGTGAGCTTGTCTTGGATGCGAGCAAGTCCCGAGAGGTTCTTTCATTTGTACTCGCAGCAATAGAGTCATCCAAGCAGAACACACCGCTGCGCTTGAGCGCAGCGGTGTGAGCATGAATTGCCGTGCCGTCTTAGTTGACAGGGACCACAACGCTTAGGCGGCCATGCCGACGATTGGAGCGTTCAGCGGCTTCGCACCCATCGAGCCGGCGAACTTCGCGCCGCCGTAGCTGAAGATCCCTCCATCAGAGGCGACGAACCAGTAACCATTGCCGTATGGCGTTACCGCCATGCCGACGATTGGAGCGTTAAGCGGCTTTCCCCCCGTTGAGCCGTAGAACCCGGCACTCCCGAAGCTGAAGATCCCGCCGTCAGAGGCTACGAACCAGTAACCGTTGCCGTTGGAAGCGCCAGCCATGCCGACGATTGGAGCGTTCAGCGGCTTCGCGCCCATCGATCCATGGAAGGCCGCGCCGAAGCTGAAGATCCCGCCGTCAGAGGCGACGAACCAGTAGCCGCCTGTTGCAGCATCAGCAGCCATACCGACGATCGGAGCGTTCAGCGGCTTTCCACCCATTGACCCATGGAACTTCGCATCGCCGAAGCTGAAGATCCCGCCGTCAGAGGCGACGAACCAGTAGCCTTTTCCATCGGGGGTCGCAGCCATACCGACGATTGGAGCGTTAAGCGGCTTTCCACCCATCGAGCCGTAGAACTTCGCATCGCCGAAGCTGAAGATCCCTCCATCAGAGGCGACGAACCAGTAGCCGTTGCCATCGGGGGTCGCAGCCATACCGACGATTGGCTTATTCAGCGGCTTTCCACCCATCGAGCCGAAGAACTTCGCGCCGCCGAAGCTGAAGATTCCCCCGTCAGAGGCGACAAAGCGATATCCCGCTGGTGGAGTGTAGGTGCCGTAGACGTAGGCATTCCCCTGACCTGAGTCGCCAGAGACGCAAAGTGTGGTCGTAGCGCACGCCACTGACACGATGTCCGAGGTGTTGGTCTTAGCAAGCTTGAACGCGCTCCAGGTTGAACCGTTGAAGTTAAGGACATCTCCGAAGAACGGCGAAGCCGACGCGACTGATGCGCCTGCCATGCAGAACGTGGAACTCACGCAGGATATGTCGCCAAAGGGTGTGTAGTCGGTGAGGACGAAGTACGAAGTGTTCCAGTTGGAGCCGTTGTAAGCGAGAGCCCCGCCTGTGGCATCACCAGCCATGCAGAAGGTGACGCTTGGGCACGACACCGACAGGATCGTCTGAATGTTTCCAACTATCCCGGGACCGACTCCATCGTCGATGAACTGCGGAGCGCCCCAGCCCGCGCCGTTGTAGTAAAGAACGTTCCCGTCATCGTCGACGGCTACGCAGAAGGTCGTAGTCGCGCATGATACTGAATTGACGACGTTGTGACTGGTTGACGAGTCGATGTCCTGGCCAGCTCCCCAGGCGCCTGAACGGTAGATGTATGCGTTGCCGGCGGTGTCTACGACCACGCAGAATCCCTGGGCTGGGCACGAGACCTTCATGGCGAACGAACCGCCACGAAGTCCGGGTCCTGCGGCGTCCAAGAGTACGGGGGCGGACCAGGTTGTCCCGTTGTAGATGAGCGCATACCCTGCGTTATCGACTGCTACGCAGAAGGTTGAGCTTGTGCACGAGACTCCTGTCATTGAGCCTCCGTTCCCGTTGATGTTGGGGTCGAAGTGATTGGGTGGCAAGTTCGAACCGAAGTACGCTCCCGACCAAGCACTCCCGTCGAACGTAAAGTAGTCACCAGTAGCGTCAAGGGCCATGCAGAACGTGGCCGTCGGGCACGACGCTGCGACGAAGGCTGGGTTTTCGACGTCAGGGTTCAGGCTGATGGGGCCGCTCCACGTGGGAGTTGGCGAGGCATGCGGCGTCAGCTGCGCCGCCGGCGCTGAAAATGCCCCGCTAGCCACTACGGTTAGCGAGCCGATCGCGACCGCGAGCGACATTATCACCGGAGCGGCAAGTGTCTTGATGATGCCTCCAAGGGATCGTTCTCGATGTTGGCTGACTCTGTTGGCCAGCCCGTTTGTTGCGCGTGACACAGCACCGCCACTCCTGTTCGCGCTGGCGCGGGCAAGCCAACCAATGGGATCTCCAACGGTGCTTTCATCACGACCTGGTCTCATGTCCGACCTCTTTCCTCGTTATCTGGGCGCGGGCCCATCTGCATCACCAGGTCAGCTTGAATGCTGCAAGCCCGCGCAACATCGGGGGTATCCCTAGTCGCTAAGCGGCCTGTTGTTTTGAGCAAGCTGTCTGGTGGATTTTCTCGCGCAGCCAGTGCAGGCGATGTTGGTGAGGTGAGCAGGTACTTGTTTAAGCGGCCTGCCTGCTGGCCTGCGGAGTTTCGCAAGCATTGAGAACTGTTGTGGCCGTCTGTTGAATTCGCCGGCAAGATGCTTCGATCCCCGCGATCGCCTGCTTGCCTCCACCAGCCCAGGTAGCAACGTAACCAAACGAGTAGTCTCCCGAGTCAATCCCGAGGCCGTTGCAGATGATGTACGCGATCGACTCAGCCTCCATCTCGGCGAGTGCTCGACTTTCGAACGTCTCATGCAACAACGCGTGAGCGAGCTCATGGGCAAGCGTCTTCACTCGTTGCGCGGGAGAGTTGTTGGCCTCGACCCGGATCCGGCACTCCGCGTGGCAACAGTCACCGTTGGTGCGACCATCGAACTCATGATCCTCGACTCGGAACCCGATGGAGGAGGCCACTCTGAGCAGCTTGCTGAAGTTTCCGCCGGTGTCCTCTCCTGTGATCCTCCTGCAGACCGACGGAAGGTCAGCACCTTCAGTTTGGGCAACATCGAACACCGGAACGAACTTGAATCCTCGCACGACGCGGTCATCGTCACCGTTGTCAGCATTTTCCTTCTTGTACATCATCGGAGCGAGCACCCATATTGCCTTCTCCCCTTTGCGAACCGTCCTGTCGAGCTTTCGCCAGGCATTGAAGCCGGCGACCTGCGTCGCGTCTTGGCGCTGAAGCGTGATCAACAAGGCGTTCTTGAAGCTATAGCGATGGAAGCGTCCCTGCACGTCAAGGTAGTGCTGCCATGAAGCCGATGAGGTGAGATCAGCTATCCCTTCAGCGAGACGTGCTAGTAGTTCGGGGCGGTCGTTTGCACTGGTCATTGTCGGAGTCCTCCAATTGGACTTAGTCTGCGCACCTACGAAGTCACGCGGGCCGCCTCAGGATGACCCAGGCAACGTCCCAGTGAAGCTGTGATCAGTCCGCTCATGTTCTTCGAGTGAGCTGCCTGATCACCTGCAGCCTGCTTGAGCGCCGGAGTGAATCCGTGAAGGTGCAAATGTTTAAGAAGCCCTGCAAGGGCGAGGGACCGTGCTGATTGCCCGGTGGTCTGTCGGGAATGCCGATCAAGGGAGGGCCGCTGGAATGGCCCCGATGCCGGATTACACTACAGCGTGGCTGTGACAGAACCGGCTTGCGGGCGAGGGTGCCGACCGAGTCGCAGCTCAGGCGGTCCAGCCTTGAGATGAGCCCCACAGTGTGGGTCCCGTCGCGAAGATGTTGTGGTCGGGACCGGCATCGATCCGGTGACCTCACGCTTTTCAGGCGCGCGCTCTACCAACTGAGCTACCCGACCGTAATCATTCTCCGGCGTACCGGAGCTCTAGCGAGCGGACCTGACGGGATTTGAACCCGCGACCTCCGGCTTGACAGGCCGGCGTGCACTCCGAGCTGCACCACAGGTCCTTGACCACAAGCTCACGCTTGCTTGAAGAGCTACTGCCCTGAACTTTCGAAAGACGCCTTACGGGCCATCTGTCACGCTCCCGGCGCTAGCCGACCGCGCGACCCTACAAACGTTAGACGCCAGCCGCAACAAAAGCATAGCCGACCTCGTTACTGGCATCCTCTCTGCAGAGGCACCTGGATGAGACGGAAGCTCCAGAGCTAGCTGGGCTGCCAGTGAAAGGTCAACGTCGCCACTGCAGGGGCAAGCACCCCCCATGCAGCAAGGACAAGCCATGCGTGCAGACTGCTGCCCTGCGAGACGCCAAGAGAGTGCCGCAGCACGGATGAAAGTGCGGCTGCGGGAAGCAGTCTTGCAATGCCATCCAGGAGGTGCGGGAGCTTCGACAACGTCAGGACCATCCCCCCGAGTAACAAAAATACGAGGTAAAGGCCATTTACTGCAGCGAGCGTGAGTTCTGCGCGCATGCTGCCCGCAAATGCGAGGCCGATACCGGCGAATCCGGCAGTCGCGAGCAAGACTGCAAGCACGCCCACGGCAGCGTCCCCGTGAGGCCGCCATCCGAGTCCGATCGCAACTGGCGCGATCACGAGAACCTGGACCACCTCCACCGAAAGGATGGCCACCGTCTTGGCCGCAAGAAGGCGTGATCGCCCAAGTGGGGTGCTCCCCAGCCTCTTCAGGACGCCGTAGCTCCGTTCGAAGCCGGTCGCTATGCCCAGGCTCACCATGGACGTTGACATGACGGCAAGAGCCAGCACTCCTGGAGCGAGAAAGTCGATCGGCCGGCCGGCGCCAGTTGGCAGGACATGGACCGTGCCGAAGAACAACAGGAGCATGACCGGGATGCCGATGGTCACGAGGACCGATTCGCCGCGGCGAAGTGTCATTGTGATCTCCGCTCGAATCTGAGAGCGTAGCGCTCTCATCGATGGATGCCTTTCCGGACAGATCCCCGGGCTGTGCCTGCGGTTCCCCCGGTCACCTGGCTGGAAGCGACTTGGTTCGTCGTTGAGGTGATCTCGAGATATGCGTCTTCGAGCGTACGCGTCGCGATCCTCAGCTCCTCAAGCAGCAGGCCTCGATCTTCGAGCCATGAGGCGAGTCGCGTGATCACCGAAGGCGTCACGGGCCCATCCACCAGGTACTCGCCCGAGCGGGCCTGCTGTGTGACCTGCAAGCCGAGAACACCCGCAAGTTCTCCGTGGTCCAAGACGCCGCCCACGCGGAGAGACATGCTATGACGCGGAGCGCCTGTGGTCTCGCTGGCTCGTGCCAGGGAGCGGATCTCGGCTGGTGTGCCTGAAGCGATCTTGTGGCCGTGGCTCAGGATCGCGACCCGGTCAGACAGAAGATCCGCCTCTGAGAGCTCGTGAGTCGTCATGATGATGCACTTCCCGGATTCACGCAGCTCGCGGATCACCTTTCGCACTGCTAGCCGTCCCTCGGGATCGACCCCTGCAGTCGGCTCGTCGAGAAACAACACGTCGGGGTTTCCAACAAGCGCAAGGGCAAGCGACAGGCGTTGCTGCTCGCCCCCAGACAACCTTCTCCACTGAGTATGCGATACGTCATCGAGGCGAAGGGTCTTGATCAAGCTACTGACATCAGCGGGCTTGTCATAGTACGCAGCGAAAAGTGATAGGGCCTCCATCGCGTTCATCGCCGGATAGACGCCTCCTTGCTGCAGCATGACTCCGATTCGGCGGGAAAGGGTTGCACGGTCCGAGAGAGGGTTCATCCCTAACACCCTGACGTGCCCCGACTCCGGGCGCCTGTAGCCTTCGAGTGTCTCGACAGCTGTGGTCTTGCCGGCACCGTTGGGCCCGAGCAGCGTGAAGACCTCGCCGTGGAACGCTTCAATGGACAGGCCGTCAACCGCTCGCAACCCTCCGTAGGTGACAACGAGGTCTTCGACCTCGACAGCGGGTACCTTTCGAGCGTTCGGGCGTGTGGACACCATGCTAAGCAGGCTAGCTTTTTCAATGACATGATTGACGTCCGTCTTCTTAGAACCGAACCTGAGGCCGTAACCGCGGCGTTGGGTCGCCGGGGGGTCACGAGCGCTGAGGTAGAGGCCCTCATCGCTGCAGATCGGAGTCACAGAGAACTATCAGCGCGCCGGGATAGGCTCAGAGCCCAGGTCAAGGAGATCTCCCGGCAGGTCGCTGACGCACGGCGTTCTGCGGACTCGAAGCTAGCTGAGCAGCTCACAGCAAGGAGCAGGGAGTTCCGTAGTGAGGAGCAGGCGCTTGCCGCCGAAGCAAGTGCGCAGGCCGACCAGCTCCAGCACCTCCTCATGATGACCCCGAACATACCCGCCTCTGAATGCCCTGAAGGCCTGTCGGACCAGGACAATGTAGTCCTACGCCAGTACCCTGAGACGATCCCACCATCCCGGGAGTGCCAGCGGGTCCCTCACTGGGAGGTGGGAGCACGCCTTGGCATTCTCGACCTCGAGGCGGGTGCGAAAATGTCTGGTTCCATGTTCCCGCTCTTCAAGGGGGACGGCTCTGCGATGCTGCGAGCGTTGACGTCCTTTGCCCTTGATCACCACAGGGATGCTTTTCTCGAGATCCGCCCTCCGACTCTTGTGAGAACTGAGACCATGATGTCCACCGGCCATCTGCCGAAGTTCGCGGACGACGCCTATCACTTGGAACGCGACGACCTCTGGGCGATTCCGACTGCGGAGGTCCCGCTGGCATCGATGCACCGGGGCGAGATCCTCCGTGAGGAAGATCTACCGGAGCTGCTCTGTGCCGCGACACCGTGCTTTCGCAGGGAGGCGGGTTCCGCTGGGAGAGATACGCGTGGTCTGCTTCGAGTGCATGAGTTCGAAAAGGTGGAGCTGTTCGCGTTCTGTACGCCCGAGCAGGCGGAGGAGGTCCATGGGGATATATTGGCTAGGGCTGAGTTGTTGATCCAAGAGCTTGGTCTCGCTTACCGGGTCCTTGATCTTTGTGCTGGCGATCTCGGGGCAGCGTCTGCAAGGACCTTCGATCTGGAGGTGTATGCACCGGGTTGTGATCGCTGGCTCGAAGTTTCCTCTATCTCCTGGTGCTCTGACTATCAGGCACGCAGGGCGAACGTCCGGTTTCGCAGTCCGGGTGGCGGAACTGCGTTCGTCCATACTCTGAACGGCTCGGCACTTGCATGGGCGCGAGTGTGGGCTGCGGTGATCGAAACCTACCGCCAAGACGACGGCTCTGTGTCAATCCCTAAGGCCCTGCGGCCGTACATGGGTGGCAGGGACACGATCTCGTAAGTTTCACTACCGGCATTCTGCACAGCGACCCAGGACTGCGAAGTGATGCGGCCGGATGGCAAACCCGTACCTCCTGTCGAGCGTGCTGGCCAGATTTGAAAGATCCTCGTCGGGTACCTCTATCACTGTCCCGCAACTCTCGCACACGAGATGCTGGTGAAGTTCGTCTGATAGGTGGTAGATGGCGCGGCCGTGGCCAAGGTGAACATGATCGACCAGGCCAGCTTGCTCAAGGATCTCCAGCGAGCGATAGACCGTGGAAAGATGCACATCGGGCTGCGCTGCCTGGACTGCTGCAGCGAGGTCACTCGCGCTCATATGACGCTTCGATCCGACGAGGGCGGATAGCAACGCGCGGCGCGTCGAGGTGATACGCAAACTCTTGGTGCGAAGGCGGTCCACGATCTGTGCCAAGCGATCGACATCGTCGATCGGGATCTTTTCGGCTTCGGCGCGACTCAAGATCCTGGCCGCGGCGGCATCTCGAAACGGTACCCAAGTCCCCTGATTGTTGTGATCAGGCTACTTGCCGATGCACCTGGGTCTATACGCGACCTGAGACGCTTGATGTGCACATCAAGGGTCTTCGTATCACCCACGTAATCAGGCCCCCAGACGCGATCGATCAACGTATCACGAGTGAGTACTCTTCCAGCATTTACCAGGAGCAACTCCAACAGCTCGAACTCTTTCAACGGCAGCTTCACCTCTGAGCCGGCGACGGTTACCTCATGCTTGCTCGTGTTCAACGACACGTCCCCGACACTTACCACCTCCGGGCGGACCTCACTGCCAGTCCCTATCCCGCCAGCTCCGCGACGAAGGACGGCCCTGATCCTCGCTACCAGCTCACGCATTCGGAACGGTTTGGTCACGTAGTCATCGGCGCCGACCTCCAGCCCGACGACCGTATCGACCTCCGTCCCCTTTGCCGTCAGGATAATGATCGGCACTGCCGAGCGAGAGCGGATGCTCCGACAGACGTCCAGTCCAGGCAGCCTTGGGAGCATCAAGTCCAGCAGAACCAGATCCGGGCGGAACTCGTCGAACAGCTCCAGCGCTTGGATGCCATCACGTGCGACCCTCACTTTGAACCCTTCCCGCTCCAAGCTGACTACAAGAGCCTCCACGAATGAGCCTTCATCCTCGACAACCAGCACAGACAGCTGGCGGTCCGTCATCCCTGCCCCCTTTCGTCATCGCCTCCAGGGTTGTGATCCAAGCCGCCCACGTCATGAGCAACGGTATCGGGTGCAGGGTCTTTGTGAGTGCTGGCGTCAGGCGGGGTCACCGACTCGTTGTCCATGGGGCGTGCGGGAGAAGGGTTGTCGTCCTCGGACGGAAAATCACCTTGCCACGAAGGTTCGCGCGAGTGTCTCCCGTGAGCAGCAATTGCGTCACGGCGGGTGTTCTTGCGACTAGTGAACCCTCGCCTTGGATGCGCAGCATCATCTCCTGCTCCTGGCTCGGAAGCGCTGGTGCTGTACTCGAGGGGAAGATGGATAGTGAACGCGGAACCCTCGCCCTCTCGCGACTCGACATCCACCCTGCCGCGGTGGTTACTTACAACGTGGCGCACTATTGAGAGCCCAAGCCCTGTTCCGTCGGTGTTGTGATCGCGACCGTGCTCGCCGCGATAAAAGCGCTCGAAGATGCGATCCATCTCACGGGCTGGAATGCCCATCCCGTTGTCGCGAATGCAGACGGCGACATGGCCGTCTTCGATGTCACATGTGATCTCCACCTCGGAATCCTCGTAAGAGAACTTGATCGCGTTCTCCAAGAGGTTGTGCAGAGCCGACAGCAACTGGCGGCGATCTCCTTGGACCACAACCTGAGGAAACGGTTCACGTGGCACCAAGATGACCCGGTCCCGTTCTGCGAGGGATGCGACGCCTTCCAGTGCTTCCTTAATGATACGCGCAAGCAAGAGCGGCTCGCGCGGCGGCGCCTCCTCCGACTCGATCCGGCTCAGATCAAGCAAATCATCGATGATGCGGGCAACCCTGAACGCTTCGGAGTGGATTCTCCTTGCCAACCGCACCGCTACGGACGGATCGGTTTCGGCAAGCAGTGTCTCCGTAAGAATTCCGATCGCGCCCACCGGAGTCTTCAGTTCGTGGCTCACGTTCGCAACGAAGTCCCTGCGAACTTCCTCAAGATGGCGCATGTCGGTAATGTCCTCGATCACTGCCATCGCCCCCACTGTGCGCCGACCATCATCTATGAGCTGAGTGCGCACAGTGAGAGTCCTTCGCGGTGGCCCGTAAAGATCAAGGGCTCGCTCGCCACCCGCGCTCTCCCATGTAGACGCTAGTAAGTCGTGCACCGTCTGAGCTGCCAGGGCTTCCCCGTAGCGACTGTCATCCATGATGGCCCTGGCTGGCGAGTTCTGGAACACAACGTTCGAACTCTCGTCGCAGATAACCACCCCTTGAGGCAGGGCATCAAGCACCCTCCTCAGGCGGATTGCATCCGCACTGGTCTCGGCTATGGCCTCTGCCGCGCGTCCAGCCGCACGCTCAAGCCTGGCAAGCACGGGCTCCATCTTTCGGCTATCGACACCCTCGGAGTCGTCGCCGAGCCGCGTGTTCAGGGCATCCAGACGATGGAGCAGCTCGCGGCGTCCTACTCGAGCACCCACAAATACCGCGAAAACAATTGCAACCAGCCCTCCTCCCACCGCTATTGCAAGCTCGGCGAGATGGCTCATGAGCGTTGGATGAGCAGAGAACGCTCGGCGGGGGACATCGAGTTGGTTATGGACTTGATTGTGATCGACTGCTTCACACTCTCCAGCATTGCAGCCTATAGGGCTGCAGGCACGGATTTTGGCAGAAAAAGTAAATTCCGTGCGAGTGGGACTTGAAACATCATGAAAAGACATCTAGACTCATTTCCATACATAGTAATAGCTCTAGGTGTCTGGGGAAGCGATGGCAGGACGTAAACCGCAAGGGACTACAAGAAGCGCGAAGGAGCGAGTCGTGACCACACAAAACAACAAACCGCACGATGCAACGCCAAGCGGCTGCATCCGGACCAGGACGGCGCAACGGGTACTGATCTTTGTCAGGACAAGCCCTCGCTTTCCAAAGCATCGCAGGCCTGTGTGGAGCACCTGGAAAGAGGCCCTGCGGGGCTCGTTGTGAGCGGACTCCAGGTCTCAGCTTGGATCCTTGTTCACGGCGTAGCGATTGGAACCGTGACCATGGCTCCGAACACCGGAGACTTGCCTGGTAGCCAGGTGCTGCAGTCCTTGACCAACGGCATTGGTGGCTGGGCGCTGATGTTTGCACTCGTTGGATTGGTGGTCGGCGCCGCGGCTTGGGCATTCGGAGCGCACTCGCAGAACTACCAGCAATCCTTTATTGGCCGGCGCACGGTGCTCATCTCTGGCCTTGCTGCTCTCCTGATTGGCGCAGCGCCGGCAATCGTGAACTTCTTCTTTGCTACAGGCCAGAAGATCCACTGATGGGTTGAACTGGAATTGCTGCGTTTCGCATTCGTAAGACTTGACCGCACAGCAGGCGGTGCCTTCGCAAGCCTGCTTGGGTTCGGCGCGAACGAGGTTCTTGCTGCACTAGCGCACTGGGTCGCGAGTGGGACGGTATGGCTGCTCGGCCAGGTTGGCATGGTCCTTTCGACGACAACAAAGCCGGATCTTGCAAGTGGATGGTTTGGCGGCCACTACGAGGTGATGGCCATGATCGCGGCAACACTAGCGCTGCCGCTTGCCGTACTATCCATCATCCAGGCAGTGCTCCGTCAGCAGATTGGGACCTTGCTGCGATCCATGCTGGTGAACCTACCCGCGGCGATGCTGCTCACCGCAGTCGCAGTAAAGCTCGTGCAGCTGTCAATGGCGCTGGTCGATGTTATGAGCAGCACCGTGGTCAAAGCAGCAGGCGTAAGCACGACCCACTTCCTCGCGGGCATTGCAACCTCGCTTGAGGGATCGGCGCTGACGAGCGGCCATCCTGGCGTTCCCGCCTTCGTGATCTTCTTGGGTGCTCTGTTCGTAGGGATCGGAGCGTTCGTTCTATGGATAGAGCTTGTGGTCAGAACAGCCGCGATCTATGTTGCAGTCCTCTTCCTGCCCATCACGCTGGCAAGCATGGTGTGGCCAGCTATAGCTCGTTGGGCGAGAAGGCTTGTTGACATCCTCATCGCGCTAGTTCTTACGAAATTTGTCGTGGTCGCGGTGCTGAGTCTTGCTGCTGGTGAACTTGCAGGCGCAAAGAACGGTGGCAGCTTCACTGGTGTAATTGGCGGCGGAGCCCTCCTGCTCCTCGCTGTCTTCTCGCCGGCGGTGCTTTTCAGAATCATACCGATGGTTGAGGACGGGGCCGTCGTCCACTTGGAGGGAATAGCCAACCGCGCGAGCCGAGCGATCCCGTCCGCGGTGAAAGACGCTGGGGAGATGGCAGTCCGGGCGCTCACTGCAGGAGGAGACGCTGTGGGCGGTCTAGGGGGTGCGGAAGCGGGGCCGAGCGTGGCAGAAGACGCGGACATTGCCGAGGGCAATCCCAATACCTTTCCAAGTGACGCTGGCTCATTTGAGGCAATGGATCCGATCTTTGGCGACCGCGGTGGATCGGCGGGCGTCGGTAGCGGTGGTGGTGGTGGTAACCCTGATGGTGGCTGGGCAACGGAGAAGGTTCCGGATGACCCTGGAAGAGCCGTTCATCCAAGTACCGCAGATCTCGACTTCGACCCCACGCAAAGTGGTCGTTCGCCTGCTGAAGACGCAATGACTCCAGGATCTGCTCCGCTCCCTGCAGCTGTCGCTAATAATGAACCAGTGGGCAGCGATGACATCGCATAGGCCAACCCCAAGTTCTGATTCAGAGCATCAAGCGCCCCCTGCGCAGTTCCACTTTGGCCCTCTGGAGCGAAGAGGGGTGATGGCTGGTTGGCGTGGAGGGCAGATCGCCTGCGTTGCTGCAGGAATGGTTGTTGGTGTGGGCGTCTTGCGCGCGACCCCTACCGTCAGCGGAGTGCTGGCAGCTTTCGGATGTGTCCTCACCTCGATCTTCATGGCCTGCTGGCCGATTTCGGGCAGAACGGTAGAGGAGTGGGCGCCAGTTGCCACGCGGTGGCTACTCCAAGTAGCGCTTGGCAATACCCAGAGGATCTCCCACATGCCCGAATCAGGATGGGTTCGTGCTGGCTACTGGATAAACGCACCGCGAAGAGGTGGATCACCGCAGCCCGAGGCGCTCGCCCACTGCAGCATCATCGCAATCGCAATCCCATCAAGTGCGGTTCCAATGGGTGCGGTAAAGGACTCCCGCCTGCAGACTTATACGGCCGTACTTGCTGTCGAAGGACAAGCGTTGACATTGCTGAGCGAAGAGGAGCGGCGGCGGCGCACTGCCGCATGGTCAGACGTGCTGGCGGGGCTTGCGCGGCAAGGGTCGAGCCTTCACCGGATTCAGTGGGTCGAAAGGACGGTCCCCGACGGATCCGAGGAGATCATCGATCAGATGGAACGGAGAAAGGCTCCGGGGGCACCAGCGCAGGCGATCGAGTCCTATCGTGACCTGGCAGCTCGAGCTTCGCAAGGTGCTCGCACCCACGAGGTCCTGGTTGCCCTGTCGGTAAGAGCTGCCCGGCGTCGGGGCTCAACATCAAGTGGACGCCGCTATCGGGACAGGATCGATCAACGAAGCAGCCTTGCCAACGCTGCCACTGGAGTTCGTGGCGCGACGACCAATGCCCTGAGCGCTCCCGGAACACGCGCCAGCCGGGCGGCAGCGGCCGAGGACCTTGCATGTTCCATCCTCGTGAGGGAAGCCGGCCTGCTCGAACGATCACTTCGCTCAGCTGGGCTGTCGGTAATTGGCGCTCTCGGGCCAAGGGCAATCAGTGGAGCGATCGCAAGGGGGATCATCGCGGAGCAGGCTTGCGCTTCATCAATCGCGCTTGGGGGTGCATCAACCTCGGAGCGATTTCACGAGAGCGCAGCGGATGCAACAGGCAGGTCACTAGGTAAGACCTTGCGAGGTGATGTGGGAAACGGCAATGGGGCTGGTGTACACAATGACGCTGGAGGCGACGTGGGCAACGGCAGATTCTGCGTACATCCCTCAAGCGTCCAGCACTCGCCGCGTTCTCCTCACGAGTGGACGCACTTTGATGCGAAGTATGCAGGCGTAACTCGCTCAACCGGAGCCGCCCGCAGCCAGGATGGGTTGAGCACCCGGCCGCCGGGCCGCACGACTACCCAAGCCACCTGGCCTTGGTCAATCGCGACCCAGGCTTCGTGGAGCTGGCTCAGAACCGACAGTACATATCACGCAACTTACTGGATAGCTGAATGGCCGAGGATTCCCGTGACTTCCGACTTCTTGAGGCCGCTACTGCTTCAATCCAGTTTGCGAGCTTCGATCGCAGTGACAATGGAGCCGATTAGTCCGTCGGCTGCGGTACGTGAGGTGGAGCAGGCCAAGACCGCGGAGTTTGCAGACTCAGAGCTACGCCGCCGTGGCGGGTTCATGATGAGTGCGCGGCGCCGACGCGAGCAACAGGTGCTTGCTCGCAGGGAGACAGAACTAGCAGACGGCCACGCCCAATACCGATTCTCGGGATATGTAACGGTAACCGCTGGTTCGCTCGAAGAACTCGAAGAGGCTTGTCACGAGATGGAACAGACAGCTGGCCAGAGTCTCCTGGAGATCCGGCGCATGTTTGGTGAGCAAGAGATTGCGTTCACCTACACGCTCCCTCTCGCCAGGGGGCTCCTTTGACGCCTCCAGCCCACAGGGCAACGACAGCAAATCTGGGAGGCGCTTACCCGTTCGTAGCTGGAAGCACCCTTGGCAAGAAAGGCGTTGTGGTGGGCCGCGACCTCCTCGGCGGGACCTTTTGCTATGACCCGTTCCAGCTTTACAACGCTGGCGTGCTCACGAACCCGAACATGGTGGTGTTCGGACAGATCGGACGGGGGAAGAGCTCATTCGTGAAGTCTTACCTTTGGAGACAGCTCGTCTTCGGAGCGCGGTCTTGGATCATCGACCCGAAGGGCGAGTACTGCGAGCTGGCGAAGGCCTGTGGCACGATACCCGTGAAACTGCACCCGGGCGGCAACCTTCGCCTCAACCCGCTGGATCCGGGCAGTGGCGAATCTGCTATCGGGATGAACGAAGCCGGATTCGACCCTGGAAGAGATCGCCAGAACTCCCTGCTCGTCTCCTTGGCAAGTACCTGCCTCGGAAGGCAACTCCTGCCAGGAGAACGGACTGCTCTGGAACTCGCGCTTGGCGATGCCACGGCTCGCTGCGCAGGAGTGCCAGTGCTGCCTCTTGTTGTGGACGCGCTTTTTTCGCCTTCGCTGTCGTCTGCGAGAGCGGTACACATCGACCGAGATGCGCTGGCAAGCGAAGGCCGGGACGTTGCGCTCGAACTCCGGCGGTTGGTCCATGGAGATCTTCGTGGAATGTTCGATGCCGAGACCACCCGCGGCCTATCGCTTGATGGCCAGGTGGTCGTGCTTGATCTCTCGGCTGTTTACGGCTCAGACGCTCTTGCGGCCATCATGGTCTGTGCGCTTGCGTGGCTTCAGGCATTCATGGGGAAGCCGGGACATTCGAAGCTGTTCATCGTCATCGACGAGGCATGGGCGATCATGGCCAATCTGAGCATCGCTCGATGGCTTCAGGCATCGTGGAAGCTGGCTCGTGCGCACGGAATCGCGAATATGGCAATCTTCCATCGTATCTCCGACATGAGTTCGGTGGGCGACGAGGGTTCATGGCAGGTGGGCCTGGCTCAAGGCCTGCTGGCCGACTCCGAGACCAGGGTGATCTACGGGCAGTCTCCCGGTGAGGTGAACCTCGCCCAACAGGATCTCAGCCTTTCGGCGACCGAGGTGCAGCTTCTTCAACGCATTGGCTGTGGAACAGCGCTGTGGAAGGTCGCGCAGCGGTCCTTTCTCGTCCGCCATGTGCTTTCCGCAGCCGAGAGATCGATGGTCAACACCGACGCTCGCATGGCGAATGATCCGCGTGTGTACACGTGAGCGGCCTTCTCAAACCCCGCGATGACCCAGTCGAGAAAGAAGATCCGACGCGGGTCCCAAGCGACGATCACCGTCGAGAGACTTCGACTGGTACGCAAGGCTCAGTTCCTACGGTGCCTTGCTTTCTACGAGGGAATGAGGTGCAGCTTCACCGCGATCCTCGGGGGCCGTCATGACTGGAAATGCATTGCGTGAGGTTGCATGGAGCGGACGACACCTCGCACTTGCCGCCCGGACTAGCGACACCACCCCTCGCACCAGTTACCGGTCGAAATCAAGTTCAGTGCCACCTTGGCATCAACCGGGCGCCATGTTGGCGCTAGTGCTGGGCGCTCTCACGGCATGTCTCGCTGTATGGTTCACGGGGCAGATCTGCGCATTGCTTCTTAGCGGAATCTGGCCCCCAGTGCCTTTCAGTGCATCACTTGGGCTGGCGCTGCATGTTGTAGCAAAGCCCTCAAGTCCAGCGGCCGCCTGGCCCGCCAGTTACCGAGGCCTCGTTCCTGGGCCAGGCATCTACTATCCCGTGCTGGCTGTGGTGGGCGCGCTTCTGGCCTGGATCGCCGTGACCGGACACCGTCTTCTGTGCCAGATCCGCTGGTATATCACCGCTGGCACGGAAACGTCGCGATCGGAAAGCTGGCCAGGTGACAAGAGGTCGCAGCGGCCCCGGCTTTCTCCATTGGCCACGCGATCAAGAGCCCGTGGTATGAGCGCTGGCTACGGCTGGAAGCGATGGGTTCGAAATCGCGAGCGAATGAGCGCACGTAGGCACACCCAAACCAGGGGGGCCCGCTGGGCACGCGGCCGTGATCTTGACAGCTTGAAGGTACGGGAGGGCAGCAGAGGCCGCGTCGTTCTTGGGCGCTATGGTCGCAACCTGCTTGCGGTCGAGTCTCGCCATTCGGTGCTTGTGATCGGGCCCACGCAGACGCACAAGACAAGCGGATTTGCGATTCCGGCCATCCTTGAGTGGCAGGGACCCGTTGTGGCGGTAAGCGTCAAGGGGGACCTGATGCGAGACACACTCCGATGGCGTTGCACTGTTGGCGAGGTCTGGATCTACGATCCGGGAGAATCTCTCGGCTCCTTTGCCGATCTCGCCGGCAGCCATTCTCGAGGCCTCCCCCTCCCCCCAGAGACTGCAGGCTCAGAGTCACGCTCAACCTTTGGATCGGCAGCGATGACCGATACGGAGCCACTATCTTCGACCGTGCTAGAAGGTGGCCTCGGCACTCGTGGGACGTCTCCAGCACACGTAGGCTGGTCGCCGCTCGGAGCGTCGCTAACTTGGCCTGGAGCCCGAAGGATGGCGGCGAGGCTCGCAACGGCGGCAGGGCGCCAGGATGGTGCGGGGGTCACCGACAGCTCGTTTTGGTATGCGACTGCGTCGAAGCTCCTTGCCGCACTGTTCTTTGCGGCCGCGAGGTCCGGACGCACTATGCGTGACGTACTGAGATGGCTGGATACTCGGGAGGTGGGGGAGGTGCTTGATGCGCTGATCGCCACTGGAGTTCCCGAGGCGATCCAGGCGGCACAAGCCAGCTGGAACAGAGAAGAGCGCCAGCTCAGCTCGGTGTATACGACAGCAGAGACTGTGCTCGCAGCATTCGCAGATGCACTTGCGTCTGGCGGTGACTGCGCTGGTTCCCGTTCCGTCGAATCCAGGAACATCAACCCGCGCCTACTGCTCGACGGAGGATCGAGGACGCTGTACGTTTGTTCCCCGGCTCACGAGCAGCGCGATCTACGGCCTCTCTTCGTCGCCTTGCTCGAAGATGTAATTCACAGCGCTCTTGGCACCTCCAACAATCGAGGGACACCGCTCGATCCCCCACTCTTGATTGTGTTGGATGAAGCTGCCCATGTCGCTCCCCTCCCTGATCTGGATGAGCTTGCAGCGACTGCCGCCAGTCATGGCGTGCAACTCGTCACGGTCTGGCAGGACATCTCCCAGCTCTCAGCGCGCTACGGGGCAAAGGCCTTGACAGTCGTGAACAATCACAGAGCAAAGATCTATCTCTCGGGAATCTCGGACCCTGCAACACTTGAACATGCAAGCCAGCTGATCGGCGACGAGGAGGTCTCAATGACATCCACAACAATGGGTGATGAAGGAGCCCGATCATCAACGCAGCATCCGGGAGCAAGGCGCCTCCTCCCAGGCGATGCTCTTCGAAGGATGCCCCCTGGAGAGGGAATTCTTCTCTATGGCCATCTCCCGCCCGCAAGGATCTTCCTGAGGCCCTGGTTCGAAGATAATCAGCTGCGCTGCCGCGGCGAGGTGCTTGGGGCGAGTGCGCGACTAGATCTTCGGAGTTCACGAGAAATGCGAAGGCGATGGCTACGACGCCCAACCGGTTAGAGTTGGCGTGGTACTAGCGACTTTCAGGGCTAGCGAGTGACACAGTGGTGTTGGCGTCCAAGCGAGGCGGCAACGGCCATGGCTTTTCGCGTTGGAAGGCAAGTGCGAGGTCGAGCAGAAGTTGTTCTTGGTGATGGCGGCCGATGACCTGCATGCCCACTGGCAGACCGTCCACGAACCCAACCGGAAGGGTGATCGCGGGGTTGCCGGCCATATTTGCCGGAACAGTCAGAACTGCATTGTTCACAAGGGCCTTTTCAAAGCCCAACGAGCTGACCAGATCTACGCCACCAACGCTCGTCGGCAGCGGCCCCTCCGCTGCAAATGCTACGTCAGGATTGGTGGCGCAGATGACCAGATCGACCTCCTCGAATGCCTTGGCCATCACGTCGTTCATCTCTGACCTCAGCGATTCGATTGCTGCAGCCTGCGAGGCATCGAATGTGTGGAGCAAAATATTCAAGCCAAACTGGATTTCTGGTGTGAGATCGTCGTTGCACTCTGGATACCTGTCGCCAAGGCCTGCAAGGAGGCTCACGGAATTCGAGAGCGCCCATTCAAGACCCCCGTTCGGAATCTCGATCACCGTGTTTTCTCTTGAGAGCCCCACCTGTTTTATCAGGGTTTCTGCTGCATCAGTGACCAGCGATCGCACCTCGTCTCTCACGACAGCAGCGCCAAGGTCCACTTCAACGGCAACTCGCAGCCCATGAAGGTCGTGGCTTCCAAGGCCCTGCTCCCAGCCGTCTACTCTCGGAAGGCTTAAGGTGTCATGACGGTCAAAGCCGTTGCAGACGTCGAAGAATCGCGCGACGTCACGCACGGATCGGCTCAGACATCCGAATGCCGTAGTAAGCGGTCCAATTTGTGTTCGTGGCCCCCGCGGTATCCTGCCAAACGTCGCCTTCAGCCCGAACAAGCCTGTGAAACCAGCCGGAATTCTGATGGAGCCACCGCCATCACTTCCGGTACACAAAGGGAGCAGACCTCCAGCTACAGCCGCGGCTGACCCCCCAGAGGAGCCACCGGGCGTTCGGGAAAGGTCCCATGGATTTCGCGTCGCGCCGTGAAGCCGGGTATTCGTGCAGTTTGTGCCCCCGAATTCACTCGAAGTTGTCTGGCCAGCTAACACCGCGCCCGCGCTGCGAAGCCTGGAGACCATCGTGCAGTCGATATCCGAGTGTTCATCCTTATACACAAGGGACGCCTGCGTATACGGCCATCCTTCGACAAAGTCGAGCTCCTTGACCCCTACGGGAACCCCTCCAAACGGAAGGCTGACGTCAGCCTGCGACGCCGCTTCCATAGCACGGTCAATGTCCACGTAACACACCGCGTTCAACGGCGAGTCGTCTATTGCTTTCAGCGATGACTCCAGCGCCTCCACCGGGGACAGTTGCTTCGATCGGAAGGCATCTACCAGTGAGGATGCATCACCCTGCCACGGATCAGAACTCATGGTGTCACGCTAGCGCCAACTTGATAGCTCGAAGCAAGCCGGACGATGGATAGCCTAGAAAACTAGATTGGCTTGATCCGGCAACACGACGAGTTCCTGAGCGCAGCCGGTTACTCAGGTGAAATGCCAGAGACGTGAGCGGTCCAGTGAGTTCCTGTCATCATCACCCGATGCCTGCGACCACGGGAGCGTTCAGTGATGCGTGACCCATAGAGCCATCAAAGGATGCGTTGCCAAAGGTGAAGATGCCTCCGTCTGAAGAGATCAGCCGGTAGCCTCCCATGTCGACGCCTGCAGCGATACCTACTACTGGTTTGTTCAATGGCTTTGAACCCATAGAGCCGAGGTAGGGTGCATTGAAGGCGAACACTCCTCCATCTGAGGCAACCATCCAGTAGCCTCCTGTCGTTGAATCACAAGCAATACCCACTACTCGCGCATTGAGGTGCTTTGCACCCATCGAGCCATAGAACTTCGCATCACCGAAGCTGAAGATACTCCCGTCAGCTGCTACCTCCCAGTATCCCTTGCCATCTGGCGTAACAGCCATGCCGACTATCGGAGCATTTAGGTGCTTTCCCCCCATCGAGCCATAGAAGCTGGCATTGCCGAAGCTGAAGATGCCCCCGTCAGCTGCTACCTCCCAGTATCCCTTGCCATCTGGCGTCGAGGCCATGCCGACTATCGGAGCATTTAGGTGCTTTCCCCCCATCGAGCCATAGAAGCTGGCATTGCCGAAGCTGAAGACGCCGCCATCTGAGGCTGCGAGCAAGTAACCCTGCGGGGACTGGAGAATGATCCCGCCGTTGCCACCATAGGCCCCGCTCTGACCTACTGCGACGCAGTCCGAGGAGATGACGCAGGAGACACCGTTGAGGGACTCCGCACTGCGTGGCACGTTCTCGCTAACCCAGGTATTACCTGCGTTGCTGGTAGCGAGGATGACGCCACCATGTAGTCCACCAAGCGTGAAACAGTTCAGAGTCGATGCACACGATACGCTACTCAGTCCGCCGGGCACGCTGATCGGCACCTTCCCCCTCGTCCAGGTAGTACCGCCGTTTGTGGTGGCAAAGATGACGCCGTTACCGTAGTTGTTCGAAGCCACTCCCACAAAGCCCACGGTGACGCAGTCCAACGGGGTTGGACACGACACCCCGCCGAGGATTAGGTTGGAAACCGCACTCGGCACCTTCTCGCTAGTCCAGGTCGCACCACCGTTAGTGGTGGTAAGTATGACACCGCCGCCGGAGTTCGCTCCGACCACGACACAATCCAGGGGAGTCGCACACGAGACTGCATTGAGGTTGGCGTAGGATGTGGCGCTCGGCGTGTTCTGGTAAGTCCAGGTCACACCACCGTCAGTTGTTGCAAGGATACTGCCGTCCTGTCCGACCACCATGCAGTCCAACGTGGTAGCACATGAGACAGCGTAGAAGTAAGGGCCGCTGTCCCATATCTGGTTCACCTCGCCAGGACCACCCCAGGTGGCGCCGCCGTCTGTGGTGACGTGGATGAAAGCGGTGGAGACGAGGCTGCCCATTTGCTGGGGGCCGTTTGGGGTGGAATCCATCGTGCTACCAGCGAGAACGCAGAGTTCTACGCTTGGACACGATATACCGGTGAAGTATGTCACGGATGTGTAGTTTCTTGAAAATATGTCCTGGCCACCTTGGGTTATCCAGTGCGAGCCACCATCCTTAGTTATCGCGTCGTAATAGGAGTTGCTGTTGTAACCGACAGCTACACACTCCAGCGCACTCGGGCACGAGATGTCATACAGGCGGCCCAAGGTTGGAAACGAGCCCTTCTGCACGGTCCAGGTGTTGGCTGTGTTGGCCGATGCAGGCGCTACAGCTATCACGACACCAGCGAGTGTCACCACTAGCACCAGTACAGCGAGTCCTACGCGGGCTATAGGAGCCCTTACTGTGTCGTTGCAATGAGCAAAGGCCCGTGGCATGGAATGCCTGAGGAGTCGCAACGCTGCTAAAACCTTCGATGAGCACTGTGGTTGGAGCTCCAGGATTGGCCTCATGACGGTGTGCCGCCGACAGCTGCGATACCAACTACTGGAGCGTTCAGGGTCTGTAAACCCATCGAGCCGTGAAAGCTGTTGGGCGACAGGTCATTTGATCACGACAACGACACAGAGCGCGAGGATGGAATCCATCGCATGGACGCCCACATCGTCGCCAACGAGGAAACTGTCAAGGCCGCAGACGACCCTCACATGCTG
>JAJZXF010000133.1 GCA_021802485.1 Actinomycetes bacterium
CCCTTGTGCTCGCGGAGCCAAAGTGCACCTCTGCTTTGACCGGTCCTCTCCTTCGTCATCGATGTGCAGTACGAAAGGAACTTACCCGTTCCCAAAGGTGCTTCGGGTTCGCGACCTCTCGGTAGGTAGGTTCGCTCGTCGCAGATGCCCGGCAATCAGGGGGCTCCGGTACCGGCTGGATTGACGAACCCGTGGCGATAGGCGTAGCTGACGGCCTGCGCTCGGTCCGTGATACCGGCCTTGGCGAACAGGTTGTTGATGTGGGTCTTCACTGTCGAGGTACTCACTACGAGCGTCTGGGCAATCTGGGCGTTCGTGTGCCCGGACGCGATGAGGCACAGAACCTCAGCTTCCCGGGGGCTCAGCCCGTCAGGAAGGGGTCGTGAGGGCGAGGATCTGTCTACTGAGAGGCCGGCGGCGGTGACGAGTCGGGCCTGGACGGCAGGGTCGAGGACAGCTTGGCCACCGGCCGCAGCGTGCAGGGCCCGGGCGATCTCCTCCCTGCCGGCATCCTTGGTGAGGTATCCGAGAGCCCCGGCTTGAAGGGCGGCCAGGATGGAGTCGTCGTCTGCGTAGGTGGTGAGCACCACGACGGCAGTGGAGGGATGGGCCCCACGGATGCGGCGAGTCGCCTCGACCCCGTCAAGACGGGGCATGCGCAGATCCATCAACACGACCTGGGGTCGGTGACGCTCCACCAAAGCGACTGCTTCTTCGCCGTTGGCCGCGGCCCCCACCACCTCGATGCCAGCCAGGATACCGAGCACGGTCACCAGGCCCTCTCGCACCACTCTCTGGTCGTCAGCGACGACGACGCGCACAGCCTGGCTCGCCTCTGTCATCCTGGCACTCGTAGTTCGACGATCCAGCCCCCTTGGCTCGGTCCGGCCCGCAGCGCACCTCCGAGCAACTCTGCCCGTTCCTTGAGCCCCGACAGTCCGTAGCCTCCACCAGTAGCGACAAGAGCATGGGCGTCGACGCAACCCGATGCGCTGTCGTTGGCGATCCGGAGGAGAACCATTGCGGCTCCGTAGGTGAGTGAAACGGCGACCTGGGAGTCTGGAGCGTGCTTGCGGGCGTTGGCGAGCGCCTCTTGGGCGGTGCGGTACACGGCGAGGCTCGTATCAGGGGCGAGTTCTCGCGGGATCCCAGTCAGCTTGGTCGTCACGTGTACCCATCCATCCCGGCCGACGCTGTCGGCTAGGGCGGCCAACATGTCCGGTAGAGCCACCGAATCCAAGCGCAGGGCGGCTATTGCCCGGCGGGTCTCCTCCAGGCCCTCCACGGCTAGGCGCCTCGCGGATACCACCAGCCTTCTGGCCTTCGCGGGATCACCAGTCTTGCCAAGAACGGCATCAGCGGCATCGAGCTGGACGACTAGTCCGCCGAGGGTGTGCGCCAGGACATCGTGGATCTCTCTCGCGAGACGGGCGCGCTCGTCGAGCGCCTTGGCACGGCCGTGCTCCTCCTTGGCACGCTCCGCCTCCACCGACATCAGCTCAGCCTGCTCTGCACGCAAGACATATTGGCGTCGCCATAGACCGGCGAGAAGGCCGCCGAGCACTGCCAAGCTCGAGCCGAGGAGTGAGAAGCCCGGGCTGGTAACGACGATGGAGCTGGTTCCCAAGGTCACCAGCCCGCAGCCCGCAGCCCCCGCCGCAATAGGGAAGGAAAGCGAGGCCCCCGCGGTCGCGGCGATCAAGGCAGGGAGCACCAAAGCGCCGCTGCTAGGGCTCACCAAGGCGGCGAGGCAACCACCAACTACCCCGGCTGCTAGGACCAGTGCGCTCACTCGTTCACCTACCCGTTCAAGGAGTGGGTAGGCAAGCGACACCGCGGCAGCGAAGATGCCACCGACCAACAGAACCAGATGGTGACCACCTAACCCCGGGCCAGGATGGGCAACTGAGACGTCGGCGATTACCAGTCCGACAACACAGGCTCGAGCCACCCAGAACCACAGGGACCAGTTTGCCCAGCGTGAGGACACTTGGTTGGTCATGACTCCTGTCCTCCGATCCGTTCGATCTGGCTGAACACACAGGGAGGGCCACGACGTCAGCCCCAGGCGTCGCACCGCCCCTCTTCCTAACTTTAGCGCGGTGGAGTGAGCGGGTGCATCTGATTGTCATAGCCGCTACCCGGGGACGGACTCGCTTCTGCTTTGGGGTCTGGCAAGACGGTGGGTTCTTGCCTGGCTTCGCAGGCTACGGTAGGCGCGACTGTGCTCGGATGCGAAAGGCGCCCCGGTGGACAGAGCCCGAGGAGCAACCAGGACCGCTTCGCCGAGCAGGCTGAGACCGAGCGTCAGCATCAGGCCCTCGCTGTTGCCCGCTGCCGCAGCGCCAACGAGATGGGCCACCAAGGTGAGAAGAAGCTTCAAAGCGATCAATACTCCCCAGAGGAGGACCGTGACCACCCGATAGCGCTGCCAGAGATTGCCCTCCCTAGGGAAAAGCTCGACGGTTGCCCCCCGAAAAGCACCCAACACGACCGAGACCACTGCGCCCGCCACTAAGACGGCGACGTCGGCCGGTCTGAGGTGAGGAGCTGTGGGGGCGGTGAGGTCGATAACACCGAGCGCGATGAACACGAGCGGCAGAACCGGAGTCTCTTGATTTGCAACGGCTCACCCCGCATCCGCTGCCAGAGCACGTGCCCGAGGCCAATAACGACCAGCACGACGACAGTCGGAGTCGGCAGGGCGCCGCCGATCGAACTCGCCATTGTCAGGCCGCCTGGGGTGGACGTATGGGCTGGTGATGGCGGACTGCCAGTCCCCGCCATTCCAGCAGCGCACTACGGGATAAGGCCATGGCGAGGGCCATGAAGATGAGCGCGTCGGTCAACCCTGTGATGCTTAGCTGGTGGATGACCAAGAACTGGCCGAGCGGGCGGGAGAAGAGATGGTATGAGCCGTAAATGAACGCCAGTCGGGCGCCGAAGACCACGACCCAGAACGAGGCGTAGCCGAACCCGGCACGGCTAACGGGCCGACCCCTCTTGCCCTTGGCAGGGTCGAAGTGGACTGAGATGAACAGGTGGCAGGCCGAGCCCCCGATCACCCCTATTGCGACTCCGATGCCCTCGAGGGCAAGGTTGTTGCCGGACGTCGGCACCACTGCGAGGTACAGCGGGACGATAGCGACAGCGGCGATCAACGGACGGAGCGCCCGGAACCAGCTGATTTTGCGGTAACCGAGGTCCGCCTCCAACACCGCTCCAAGAACAACCAGGGTGATCACCCAAACACTTATAGGCATGATGCCTCCTGACATAGCGGACGAGATGCCTCCAGCGTAAGTTCGAGAGGCCCCAGTCGCATCGGAGCGTGGGTGGATCATCGGGTGGACCGGGAGTGGAGGGCGAGCCTTGGCCTCCACTCCATCACTTTCCTGTCACGCACTTTGATGCCCCGAGCGAGAGGGGTGCGCAATCGGCTGGGGCGACACATCAGCTCGGCTACTTCAGTGAGTGCCCAGCTGGCGAAGCGCTCGGTTCGGTGTCACCCAGCCGCAAAGCGAGGTGGGGTTGACTCAACAGACCCGCTTGCCACCTTAAGCTGGCGGCGCCCGCGGGTGGTCGGCAGGGCCGTTTCTACGGGCGGGCTATGAGCCCTTTGCGTTCGAGGGCTGCAGGAACACATTCATTGGCTGCCGGGTAACGAAGGCAGCACAGGCAAGCTTGGAGTTGGACAGACCTGGTCGCTCAGCAAGCAGCTCCAGGCACCCACGGTGAGTGATCGTCATCCCAAGTGACCACAGCACGGAGTGCACGCAGCCACGTACAACCAATGTGATATGCAAAGTCCCTGGTTGAAGCGTGCCGATGATGCTGACCGTAAGGCGACGTCTATGAGGCCGCAGGCCGAGCAATGCGATATGAAAGATAGGCGAAAAAGCTTAGGCCAGCCTCGCACCAGCCCACCCCTGGACGGCGCCTCCCGATTCGTTCGCGTCCTGTGCTTACCGGCCCGGGGTCGACGCGGTGACGGCGGGCGCGAGCTCGACGTTCAGGAGGGTCCCAATCCCGGTTGCAAGCTTTGAGGCCACCCCGGCAAGCTATCTCAAGGCCCCGTAGTCGATCACCGGGACAATAATGTGGACTATTTCAGGTTCAAGTTCTCCTTCGACAAACGAGCTCTCCCTTGCCGATGGGGACCACGAGGGCATCGACACGCTCGTCTTCGAGGGCGGCATCGATCATCGGCTGAAGCGTCTCGCGGTGATTGATGGCGTTGTCCGCCACCAGGAGACCGCCTGGGACGAGGCGCGGCACGACGGAGTCGTAACAGGCGGCGTAGGCCTCTTTCTCCGCGTCGAGGAAGCAGAACCCTACCGCGCCGATCCCGTCCACGTGATCGAGGAAGTCACCTTCGACGAGCGTGATCAGGTGACCGACGCCGGCTTGTGAGAAGGTCTGGCGCGCTATGGCCGCCTTCTTTGCAAGGACTTCAAAGGTTGTCAGTGTGCGCTCTTTCGCCCGACAGGCAAGCGATAACCAGAGAGCCGAGTAGCCCGCACTGGTCCCTATCTCGATCATTGCGCCATCCGGGGCCGAGGCTGCCCAGAGCGCGATAAAACGCCCCGTCTCCTCGGGGATTTGGCGGAGCCGATCGAGGCGTGGGGTGCCGTCGGTACGGTCGATCTCGTCACGCCGTTCGAGCTCATGCATGCGTTCGAGGATTGCAGATGGGATGTCGTGGAACATCGAGACCTCCGGATTAGGCGGGTGTTTGACCGTTGTGCACCTCGCGAGGGTGATCCTACAGGAGGTCGTTGGCGTTCTGTGCCTCTCTGTCGATACGATCGTAGATCGCGCGATGCAAGTCGATGAACCTCGGGGAGGGTGCTGCTCTCGCTGTGGGCCGCTACGACGATGGTACGTCCCCTGGATCTGGGCCTTGAGGTTGGCGATCTGGGTGTGCAGGACCGGGGAGAAGTACTCGTCCTCGCCGAGGCGTGCCGAGATGGTCCGGATATGGGTGTAGCCCATCTCTGAAAGGTCGTTAAATCCACCCATGCCATCTGTCTTGAGTGTTGCATTCACATCGACCATATCGAGCACCCGTCTCGTCACTTCGAACTGATCCCATCCGTCTACGGGCGTGACTCGCATGTACTTTGGACACGAGTGCTTATCGAGGCTCACCGCGATGAGGCAGGGGACCTTATGAGTTGAGCGTCCCGGTCGCCCAGGTGACACCCCGCCTACGAACATGTCATCTCCATCGACCTCGCCATTGAGCAGGTATTGCTCTTCGCGTTGGCTCATAGCTAAGCGGAGCCGGCGAAGCACATACCAGGCTGTCGTATGGCGCACCCCGATCTTTGCTGCCAGTTCAACTGCACTGATCCCTCGCTTGGATTCAGCGTTTCAGTACATGGCCATGAACCACTGCCTCGTCACCTGGGTGCGAAAGGCCGCCACTGCATCGGTATTACCCGGCACGGCGTAGTAGGCGAGGTGGCCTCGTACCACACTCGCCAACCACTGTCCCTGCTCCGGTATAGGTAGAT